>JBBDQS010000075.1:4696-33839 GCA_040905805.1 Egibacteraceae bacterium
GCGAAGAAGTCCACGGCCAGGAAGTCGGGGGCCAAGACGTCCACGGCCAAGGGGTCGGGGGCGAAGACGTCCACGGCCAGGAAGTCCACGGCCAGGAAGTCGACCGCGAAGAAGTCCACGGCCAAGGGGTCGAGCGCGAAGCGGTCGACGGCGAAGAAGGCGACCGCGAAGAAGTCGGCCGCCGAGACGGCCGCGACGGAGAGCACCGCCACGAAGTCGGCCGCCGAGGAGACGGCCGCGACAGAGGGCACCGCCACGGAGTCGACCGCGACGGGGACAGCCGCCAAGACGTCGCCGGCGAAGCCGTCAACAGCCAAGGCCACGACCGGCCTGCCCGACCCCGCGGAGGTCGCGCGACCCTGGGTGCAGTCCTACCCCGACGATGTCCCCGACACCTACGACTACCCGTTGGTGCCCTTCACCCGGCTGCTCGACGACGCCGCGCAGGACTTCCCGCAGACGGTTGCGGTGGAGTTCCTGGGCGCCACCCTGACCTACCGCGAGGTGCTCGACCAGGCCGACCGGTTCGCGACCGCACTGCGGGAGCTCGGTGTCGAGAAGGGCGACCGCGTCGGCATCATCCTGCCCAACTGTCCGCAGCACGTCGTCGCGATCTTCGCCGTCCTGCGCCTCGGCGCGGTCGTGGCCGAGACCAACCCGCTGTACACCGAGTCCGAGCTGGAGCACCAGCTCAACGACGCGGGCTGCAAGGTCGTGGTGTGCCTCGACCCGATCTACCAGCGCCTGGAGGCGCTCGAGGGTCGGCTGCCGACCGTCGAGCACATCATCACGACCGGCATCCAGGACGCGTTGCCGTTCCCGAAGAACCGCCTGTTCCCCGTGAAAGGCAAGAAGGACGGGACCTACTACAAGGTCCCCGCAGGGGCCGGTGTGCACCGGTTCACCGAGTTGGTGGAGCGCTCCAGCCCCGCGGTCGTCCAGGCGGACATCGACCCGGGCGACGATGTCGCGATGCTGCTGTACACCGGCGGCACGACCGGGACGAGCAAGGGCGTGATGCTCACGCACTTCAACCTGGTCGCCAACGCCTTCCAGGCGCGTTTGTGGGTGCCCGACATCCAGGCCGGTCGCGAGAACATCCTGTGCGTGGTCCCGTTCTTCCACGCCTACGGGCTCACGGTCTGCCTCGCCTTCGGCGTGCTGTCCGCTGCGACGCTCACCCTGCTGCCCCGGTTCGAGCTCGACATGGTCCTGAAGGCCATCGACAAGCGCAAGCCGACGCTGTTCCCCGGCCTGCCGACGATCTACGTCGCGCTGAACACCGCGCCCGACGTCGGCTCGTACGACCTGTCGTCGATCCGGGCGTGCCTGTCGGGCGCGGCGCCGTTGCCGGTGGAGGTCGCCGCGCAGTTCGAGGAGCTGACCGGCGGCAAGGTGCGCGAGGGCTACGGCCTGACCGAGACGGGCCCGCTCACCCACGCCAACCCGATCTACGGCACGGCGAAGCGGGGGCGCATCGGCCTGCCGGTCACCGACACGGTGTGCACGCTGGTCGACGTCGACGACCCCACCCGCCCGGCGGCGCCGGGCGGCCCCGGGGAGCTGGCCATCGCCGGGCCCCAGGTCATGAAGGGCTACTGGCAGCGCCCGGAGGAGACGGCGGCGGTCATGCGCGACGGCTGGTTCCTCACCGGTGACGTCGCCGAGGTCGACGACGACGGCTACTTCGCCATCGTCGACCGCAAGAAGGACATCATCATCGCGGGCGGCTACAACGTGTACCCCCGCGACATCGAGGAGGTCCTGGTCGCCCACCCCAAGGTCGCCAAGGCGGTCGTGGCGGGCATCCCCGATGCCTACCGCGGCGAGACCGTCAAGGCCTACATCGTGCTGAAACCGGGCCAGAGCGCCGAGGAGTCGGAGATCGACACGTTCGTGCGGGGCAAGCTCGCCGCCTACAAGGTCCCCAAGGCCTACGAGTTCCGCGACGAGCTGCCGGAGACGATCGTCGGCAAGGTGCTGCGCCGCAAGCTCATCGAGGAGGAGCTCGCCCGAGCGGCCGGCTGATCGGGCCGGCCGGCGGGGTCAGGGCGAGGCCTCGTAGCGCTCCTCCAGATCGCGCAGGGCCTTGCCCGCGACCTCCGCGGAGCCGCTGTTCTCGCCCACCTGCAAGGACAGGAAGCGCTCGTCGGCGAGCATGACCTCCTTCAGCTCCTGCTCGTCGCGGGCGACGTTCCACGAGCGCAGGAACGCCTCCTGGTCGGCGTGGGCGGTGAGCTGCGCCAGGATGCGCAGGGCCCGGCCCGCGCGGGCGCGGTCGCCGACCATGAAGAACAACGCGAACACGGGGGCGGAGTCGCCCTCGGGAACCACGCCGCTCTGGGAGCGCACGATGACCATCTCGGGCCGGGGCACACCGCCGAGCAGGATGTAGGGCAGCCCCACACCTCCCGACACCGGGGTCATCGCCGGCGGGACGTCCTCCGCGAAGCGGACGGCCAGCGCCTCCGCGTCGGTGGCGAGACGCTGCGCCAGCAGCTCCACCGCCGCGTTGACGGCGTCGTCGTACCGCGCCCCGGGGGCAAGCTCCACGACCGACGCGCGGGCGACGACCTCCTCGAAGCGGTCCTCGCCGCGAACGCCCTGCTCGGCGAGGATCTCCATCAGCTCCCGGTCCAACCCCGGGTCCTGCCGGCGGCCCAGTCGCGCGAACAGGTGGTAGATCGCGCCGTCGCGGGTGACCCGGTGGCGGGCGTAGAAGACGTACCAGGCCACACAGGCGGCGGTGAGCCCCCCGGTGAACACCGCGGCGAGCAGCCCGATCTCGAGCACGAGGACGAGCGTCACGGCGATGCCCATCAGCTGGGTCCACGGGTACGCAGGGGACCGGAATCCGGGGTCGTAGGCCGCGATCCGGCTCTCGCGCATGACGATCACCGCGAGGTTCATGAGCCCGAAGATCAGCAGCATGAAGGCGCTGGCCAGACCGGCGATCGCCCGCACGTCCAGCAGGAGGATGCACACCACCATGGTGGTGCCGGTGACGAGGATCGCCGATGTGGGCGTGCCGTGGCGGCCGAGCCGCGACAGCCGCCCCCACACCAGACGGTCGCGCGACATCGCCAGCGGGTAGCGCGCCGCCGACAGGATGCCGGCGTTGCCGGTCGACGCGAAGGCCGCGACCGCGGCGGCCACCACGGCGAACAGGCCGATCCGCCCGGGCATCAGCACCTCGGCGGCGGTGGCGACCGGCGTCAGGTCCGCGCGCAGCTCGGCGGTGTCGAGCACGGCGAAGTACCCGAGGACGGCGAGGAGCACGGCCACCAGCGCCACCTGCAGGCTGGAGGTCTTCTTGGCGCCGAGGATGTTGAGCCCCAAAGGGGCCGCCGGCGCGGGGCATCGCGGTGGACAGCTCCGCGGCGGACAGCATCGCCGGAATGATCAGGATCCCGGCCAGGAGGTAGGCCAGAGCCACGGCAGGGCCGGCCTCGGCGCTGGCCAGGCCGGGAAGGAGGAAGAACCCCGAGCTGAACATCGCGCCGGTGCTGATCGCGTAGACGTCGATCAGGCGGAGCTGGCGTGGGAGGCGCTGGGCCGGGCTCCGGCCGGAGTCGCCGTCGGTGGGGGGCGGCTGCATCGCGGCAAGGCTACCCACGGGGCGCCTATAGGATGGCGACCATGCCCGCCCGCGTCTTCATCGTCGACAACTACGACAGCTTCACGCACAACCTGGTCCAGGAGCTCGGGGAGCTCGGGGCCGACGTGGAGGTGGCGCGCAACGATGCGTTCACCATCGCCGAGCTCGCCGACCTCGCCCCCGACGGGGTGGTGATCTCCCCGGGCCCGGGGGAGCCGAAGGACGCCGGGCTGTCCAACGACGTCGTGCGGGCGTGCGCGGGCACGATCCCCCTGCTCGGGGTGTGCCTCGGCCACCAGTGCATCGGCGAGGTCTACGGGGGCCGGATCGTGCGGGCGCCCGAGCTCGTCCACGGCAAGACCTCGCTCATCCACCATGACGGGGCGGGGGTGTTCACGGGGCTGCCGCAGCCGTTCGACGCCACCCGCTACCACTCGCTGGTGGTGGAGGCCGCGAGCGTCCCCGCCGTCCTGGAGGTGACGGCGCGGACCGCGGAGGGGCTGATCATGGGCCTGCGCCACCGCTCGCTCGCGCTGGAGGGCGTGCAGTTCCACCCGGAGTCGATCCTCACCTCCGCGGGCATGGACCTGCTGGCCAACTTCCTGCGCGCACTGCCCCTGCCGGCAGCGGCGGCGCGGTAGGAGCTCGGCGTCGCCGAGCCCCGCCCATGGAGGCGAGCGTGCAGCTACCGCTGACCGAACCCGCCGCCGTCTTCGTCGTCGTGTTCGCGGTCATCCTGCTCGCGCCGCTGGCCGCGGAGCGGGTCCGCCTGCCCGGGATCATCGGCTTGATCCTGGCCGGGCTGGCGGTGGGCCCCAACGCGCTGGGGCTGCTGGAGGCGACCGGTCCGATCGAGGTGCTGGGCGGCATCGGGCTGCTGTACCTGCTCTTCCTCGCCGGCATCGACTTGGACCTCGAGGGCTTCAAGGTCCACCGGCGCGACTCGGTGGTGTACGGCACCGCGACCTTCGTGGTCCCGATGGTCATCAACACCGGTGCGGCGCTGCTGCTCGGCCTGGACCTGCTCCCGGCGCTGCTGGTGGCCTCGGCCCTGACCTCCCACACCTTGGTGGCGTTTCCGATCGTGCAGCGTCTCGGCCTGGTCAAGAACCGGGCGGTGACCGCCACGATCGGGGGGACCCTGATCGCGACGGTGGCCGCCCTGCTCGTCCTGGCGGTCGTCGCCGCTGTCCACGTCGGCGACATCGGGCCGGTGTTCTGGCTGCGCTTCACCGGCAGCCTGGCGCTCTTCCTGTTCGCGACCCTGTGGGTGCTGCCCCGGGTGACCCGCGCCTTCTTCGCCGGCCTCGGCCAGGACCGCACCGTGCGGTTCACGTTCGTCCTGGTCGCCCTGTTCGGGATGTCCTCGCTGGCCGACCTCGCGGGGATCGAGGGCATCGTCGGGGCGTTCCTCGCCGGCCTGGCGCTGAACCGGTTCGTCCACGAGGGCTCGATCCTGATGGAGCGCCTGCAGTTCCTCGGGTCCAGCCTGCTGATCCCCCTGTTCCTGCTCTACACGGGCATGCTGGTCGACCCGGGCCTGCTCGTCGCCGACCCGACGGCCCTGCTGCTCGCCCTCGGCCTCACGGCGGCGGCCCTGGTCGCCAAGTTCGCGGCGGCCTGGCCCGTGGCCCGAGCCCTCGGGTTCGACCGTGCCGAGCTCGGGGTCATGACCGGGTTGTCGGGCGCGCAGGCCGCCGGTGCGCTGGCGGCCGTCATCGTCGCCGTGGACATCGGGCTGGTCGGCGAGGAGGTCGTGAACGCCATGGTGCTGGTGATCCTGCTGACGTGCCTGGCCTCCACGCAGCTGACCGCCGTGATGGCCCCACGGGTCACGCGGCCCGAGCGGCGCCCGGGCGCGCTCGGGCAGGCCGTCGTCGTGCCGGTCGCCAACCCCAGGACCGCGGGCCCGCTGGTCAAGCTCGCCGCGCTGATCGCCGGTCCCGACGCCGGGGCGGTGGTGGCGTTGAACGTGCTGGGCTTCGACGCCAGCCACGAGCAGGTCGAGGAGCACCGGGCCGTCACCGCGGAGGCCGAGCAGGTCGCGCTGCGCAACGGCGCGGAGGCCCGCTCCCTCGTGCGCATCGACGCGTCACCCACCGCGGGGGTGCTGCACACCGTCGTCGAGGGCGGCGCCACCTGCGTGCTGCTCGGCTGGAAGGGGTACGCCAACGCCCGGGAGAACTTCTTCGGAGGGGTGATCGATGCCGTCCTGGCGCGCTCCCCGGTCCCGGTCCTGGTCTGCCGGCCCGGGACCGACGAGGAGCTCCGGCGCGTCGTGCTGTCGCTGAGCGTCGGCGACCTCGCCCCGGCCGGGGCCCTCGGCATGGAGCTGGCCGTCGAGGTGGCGGTGCGCATGGCGCGCCAGGCCGACGTGCCCTTGAAGGTGGTCGCCGAGACCGACGATGCCCGCCTGACAGAGCTCGCCGCCAACGTCCGCAAGACCGAGATCGTCTGTGACGAGCGCAAGCCGACCATCGCCCTGCGTTCGCACACCGAAGAAGGAGATGTCGTGATCATCGGAACCCCCCCCACGCGGGCCGGCCTGGGCCAGAACGCCTCCCGGTTGGCGCGTGCGCTGCCCGGACGCACCCTCGTGGCCACGGTGCAGCGCCTGTGAGCGCCGGCGACCGCACGCACGCGCTGGTCGTCGGTGCCGGGATGAGCGGGCTGGTCGCCGCCCGGCGGCTGACCGACGCCGGGATCGCAGTCACGCTGCTCGACGAGGGCGACGGTCCGGGCGGGCGGGTCCGCACCCGCCCGATCGGGGAGGCGAGCGCCGACTCCGGCGCGCAGTTCTTCACCGCCCGGCGGGCGCCGTTCGTCGGCCTGCTCGCGGCGTGGCGCTACGCGCGCGTGCCCATCCGGGTCTGGTCGCCCGGCTGGGTGCAGGGCCAGCGCGCCGACGCGGGCCCGGCGGCGGCGGCGTTCGTCGACGACCTCAGCCCCCGCTACTCGGTCGATGGCGGGCTCGCCCGGCTGGTCGCCCACCTCGCCGAGGGGCTCGACGTGCGCACCGGCACCCGGGTGCGGCGCATCGGCCGGCCCGGGCCGAAGGTCACGGTCGAAGCCGAGGACGGGCAGGTGACCGAGGCGGACGCGGTGATCGTGACACCGCCGCTGCCGCTGGCCCTGGCGCTGCTCGACGCCGGCGGGCTGTCGGTCCCCGAGCGGGCGCGGACCATCACCTACGGTCCATGCGTGGAGCTGCTCGTGGCGCTCGACGGGCGCGCGGCGGTGCCCAACCCCGGCGGGGCGCAGTTCTCCGGGGGTGCGGTGTCCTGGCTGGCCGACAACCAGGTCAAGGGCGCGTCCGAGCGGGCGGCCATCACGGTGCACGCGTCACCGGAGTGGAGCGCCGCGCACGTCGAGGACAGCGACGAGGCGATCACCGACGCGCTGCTCGGGCAGGTGCGCGGCTGGTTCGGGACGGCCGCCCCCGTGGCGACCCACGTCAACCGGTGGCGCCACGCCCGCCCCGCGGCCCAGCTGGACGAGACCTGCCTGGCCGTGCCCGGCACCGACGACCGGGTCGTGCTGGCCGGCGACGCGTTCGTGGGGGTGCTGGTCGGCCCCACGGTGGAGGGCGCCGCCATGTCGGGCCTGGCTGCCGCGGACGGCCTCGTCGCCACCCTGGGGTCCTGACCCCCACCGGCCTGCGGTCAGGGTCAGGTCCCCGGCAGGATCCCGCCACTGCTGTTGCTGGTGGGGTCCGCCGTCGGCGAGGGCGCGGGCGAGGGCGACGGGCTTGGCGGGGGCGAGGGTGAGGGGCTCGGCGGGGGGCTCGGCGAGGGGCTCGGCTCCGGCTCGGGCCCGAGCGACACGACGATGGTGACGGTGGCGCCGCGCGGGACCTCGCCGCCTGGACCGGGGTTCTGGGAGATCACCCGCCCCTCCTGGAAGCGCTCGCTGAACGCCTCCTCGACCGCCACCTCCACGCAGGGGGGGTTGCCGCAGAACGCGGTCAGCTCGGTCACGGCGTCGTCCTGGGTGAGGTCGACGACGCGCGGCAGCGACAGCGGGGGCGGGCCTTCGGAGACCACCAGCGCGACCTCGGTGCCGACGGGCACGCTGTCGCCCCCCGCCGGGTCGGTGCGGATGATCAGCCCGGCCTCGAGCTCGCTGCTGGTCTCCGTGGAGCGGTCGCCGATCAGGAAGTCGGCATCGGTGAGGCGGTTGCGTGCCTCGGTCTCTGGCACCCCGGTCAGCGAGGGCACCGTCTCCAACGGCGGGCCTTCGCTGAACGTGACCCGGACGCTGGCGCCCTCCTCGACCATGGTGTCGGCAGGGGGGTCCGTGGAGATGACGGTGTTCTCGGGGACCTCGGGGTCCTCGACGGGTTCCAGCACCGGTTCGAGCCCCTCGGCGCGCAGCGCGGTCTGGGCAGTCTGCACGTCCTGGCCCACCACGTCGGGCACGGCGACCTCCACCACGGGCTCGGTGCGCAGGACGTCGGCGATCAGGAAGGCGGCCACGCCGAGCGCGCCGAGCACCACGAGCGCCAGCAGGATGGCACCGGCGGGGTTGCGCCGGCGCTCCGGCGGCGGCTCCTCGACCCACCGCTCCTCCTCGTACCGGGGGGCGGCGACCGCGGTCTGGTCGACCCGGGGCAGGGCCTGGGTGGCGGGGAAGGCGGCGGTGCCCACCAGCGGGGCGGTGACGGCCACGCCGCCGACCGCCCGCTGCAGGTCGGCGACCATCTCCTCGGCCGACTGGTAGCGGTCCTCGGGGTCCTTGGCCATGGCCTTCAGCACGATCGCCTCCAGCTCGGGGCTGATCTGGGGGTTGAGCTGGGAGGGCGGCAGCGGCGGCTCGGAGACGTGCTTGTACGCCAGCGCCACGGCCGAGTCGCCCTGGAAGGGCTGCTGGCCGGTGAGCATCTCGAAGAGCACGCAGCCAAGGGCGTACACGTCCGTGCGCGGGTCCACCCGCTGGCCCTGTGCCTGCTCCGGCGCGACGTAGGCGGCGGTGCCGAGTATCGCAGCGGTCTGGGTGACGGTCTCCGAGCTCATCGCCCGGGCGATGCCGAAGTCGGTGACCTTCACCCGCCCGTCCTCGGCGACCATGATGTTGCCGGGCTTGACGTCGCGGTGCACCAGCCCGCGCTCGTGGGCGTAGTGCAGCGCCCGGGCCGCGTCGGTGGCGATCTCGGCCGCGCGATCGGGTGACAGGCGCGCACGGCGCAGCACCTCGCGCAGGCTCTGCCCCGACACGTACTCCATGACGATGTAGGGCCGGCCGTCGTCCGCGCCGGTGTCGTACACCCCGACGACGTTGGGGTGGCTCATGCTGGCCGAGGCGCGCGCCTCACGGCGGAAGCGGTCGACGAACGACGGGTCGTCGGTGTATCGGCTGTGCAGGATCTTGACGGCGACCTCGCGATCGAGGATCTCGTCGTGCGCCAGCTCCACGTCGGCCATCCCGCCCTGGCCGAGCAACCCGCGCAGCACGTAACGCCCGTTGATCGTGCGGCGGTTGCCGCCCGTCAAGGGGGTCGTCTCGTCGTTCATCTCGTTAGCCCTCCGGCTCGGAAGGTTCGGGTGTGCCGGGGTCGGTCGGATCGTCGCCGAGTGCGGCCTCCATGACCGCCTGGGCGATCGGGGCCGCGACCCCACCGCCGGTGGCGCCGATGCCGACGGTGCCGCCCTCCTCGACCACGACCGCCACGGCCACCTGCGGGTCCTCCGCGGGCGCCAGACCGACGAACCACACGGTCGGTGCGCCCTCGGCCTCGGCTGTGCCGGTCTTGCCGGCCACGGCCACGCCGGGGATCGCGGCTGCGGTGCCCGTCCCCGACGACACTACCCCAACCATCATGTCGCGCAGGGCCGCGGCGTGCTCGGCGGACACCGCCCGCGCGTCGGGCTGGCCCGGCGGGACGAACGCCGACGGGGGGAACTCCTGCACCGTCTCGCCGGTGGCGAAGTCCTCCACCCGCTCGACGATGCGGGGGGTCATCAGCATCCCGCCGTTGCCGACCGCCCCCGCGATCATCGCCATCTGCAGCGGGGTGACCTGGACGTCGCGCTGGCCGATGGCGCTCTGGGCGGTCGCGGGCGGGTCCAGGTTCTCCGCGGGCAGCACGCTCGGGACCGTCGACAGCTCCAGCTCGAGGTCGGTGTTCAATCCGAAGCGCTCGGCCTGGGCGACCAGCGCCTCGGCCCCCACGTCAAGGCCCAGCTGGGCGAAGGTGGTGTTGCAGGACACGATGAGCGCTTGGCGCAGCGAGATGGGGTTGCCGCCACGGCACGGGCCGCCGCCGAAGTTGCCGATGGTGGCGGTCGTCTGCGGGAGCGTGAGCTCCGCGGGGTTGGGGAACGTGCTGTCGGCGGTGCTGCCTGCGGCCAGCGCCGCGGCGGCGGTCACGATCTTGAACGTCGACCCCGGGTTGTAGCGGGCGGCCATGGCCCGGTTGCGCAGCGGTTCGTCCTCGGCGGCCTGCAGCGCCTCGGCGTACTCGCGCACGGCTGCGGGCTCGTGCGCGGCCATCAGGTTGGGGTCGTAGGTGGGGTTGGACCACATCGCGAGGATGGCGCCGGTCTGGGGGTGCAGGGCGACCACGGCGCCGCGCTGGGCGCCGAGGGCGTCACGGGCGGCGGTCTGCACGCTCGGGCGCACCGTGGTGACGACGTCCTCGCCGACGGTCTCCCGGCCGGCGAGCAGGTCGGTGAGGTTGCGGCCGAAGACCTCGGCCCCGCTGCCCGTGAGGAACTCGTTGTAGGCCTGCTCCACCTGGCTGCGCCCGAAGATGAACGAATGGTGCCCGGTGACGTGCGCGTACAGCTCACCGTGGTCGTAGACGCGCTGGAAGCGAAGCGTCCCGTCGGTGTCCTCGACCCGGGCCAGCTCGGTCCGGCCGTCGCCGGCGATGATGGAGCCCCGCCGCACGTCGTACTCGGCGATCAGCCCACGGGTGTTGCGGTTGTCCTCCGCCAGGTCCGCGGCGCGGATCACCTGCAGGTAGTTCAGGTTGACGAACAGCGCGGCGAACAGCACGAAGACCGTGACGGCGACACGCCGCAGCGAGCCGATCATGCGGCCGCCTCCGCGCGCGACTGCTCCAGGGCGGCCGTGGAGCTGGCCCGCAGCAGCAGCGCCACCAGGATGTAGTTGGCCAGCAGCGAGGACCCGCCGTAGCTCATGAACGGCAGGGTCAGTCCCGACAGCGGGATGAGGCGCGTCACCCCGCCGATGATGACGAAGGTCTGCAGCGCGAAGATGCCCGTGAAGCCGGCGGCCAGCAGCGTCGAGAAGTCGTCGCGGCTGCGCAGGGCGATCGTGAAGCCGCGGCCCACGAACACCAGGTAGCACAGCAGCAACCCGGTCGTGCCGAGCAGGCCGAGCTCCTCACCGAAGGCGGAGAAGATGAAGTCGGTCTGCACGAACGGGATGAACGTCGGGTGACCCTGGCCGAGGCCGACCCCGGTGATGCCGCCGGTGCCGAGGGCGAACAGCGACTGGGCGATCTGGAAACCCTCCGCCTCGTAGACCGCCCAGGGGTCCAGCCACGCCCCGATGCGCCGCTGCACGTGGGAGAACAGCGTGAAGGCGATCCCCGCGCCGCCGGCGAACAGCGCGCCGGCGATGGCGACGTAGGCGACCCGGTTCGTGGCGATGTACAGCAGCACCACGAAGACCCCGAAGAACAGCAGGGACAGGCCCAGGTCGTTCTGGAACACCAGGACCCCGAGCGACAGCGCCCAGGCGACCAGCACCGGCCCGAACGCCCGGGCGGGAGGCAGCCGCAGCGGCCCGACCCGGCTGGTCGCCACCGACATCACCTGGCGGTTGTCGGCCAGGTAGCTGGCGAAGAAGACCACGAGCCCGAGCTTGGTGAACTCGGCGGGCTGGATGTTCAGGGGGCCGATGTTGAGCCAGAGCGTGGCCCCGTTGATCGTGCGCCCGATCGGCTCGGGCAGGAGGGTCGGCAGGGCCAGCAGCACCAGGGAGCCGGCGCCGATCAGGTAGCGGTAGCGGTCGAGCACCCGGTGGTCGCGCAGCAGGAACAGGGTGGCGCAGAACGCCCCCACCGCCACCACCGTCCACGCGGTCTGGGCCGGCGCCAGGTTGGTGGGGTTCCCCCCGGTCGCACTCGCGAAGTCGATGCGGCGCACCATCACCAGGCCGAGCCCGTTCAGCAGGAAGGCCAGGGGCAGCAGCAGGGGGTCGGCGCCGGGCGCGAGACGGCGCCTGACCAGGTGGGCCGCAGCGCCGAGCGCCATCAGGGCGCCGCCGTAGGGCAACGCGTCGGGGGGCAGGGCGGGGGACTGGCTCAGGCCGAGCAGCACGTAGGCCAGCATGATGATGAGGAACGCCAGCACCAGCAGGCCCAGCTCGGTGTTCGCCCGCCGCCGGATGGCCGCGTCGGGCGTGGCGCCGCGGGTGTCGACGCTCACGTGGGCGGGTCGACGCCGCCGTCGGGCGCGTTGGGGTCGGGCGCGTCGGCCGCGTCGGGGTCGGCCGCGTCGGGATCCGGGCCGTCCTCCTCGACCACCTCGTCCCGGAGCAGGTCGACGAAGTCGAGCGCCTCGGACTCCGAGCCGAACGTCACGCCCTGGCGAACCCGTTCGGCGCGCCGCGGGGGCAGCTCGGCCACCACGATGTCGGTCGTCTCGGTGGTGCGCGCCAGGCTGAGCCCGGCCACCTCCGAGGGCACCCCCCGAAAGACCGCCACGGCGCCGTCCTCGTCGCCGACGAACCATGCCCGCGACAGCAGGACATAGGCGCCGCCCACCACCAGGATGGCGATCACCGTCAGGCCGATCAGGCCGGTGGCCAACCGCATGCCGCGGCGGTCGCGCGAGCCGCGGACGGCGCGCTCCGGGGCTCCCTGGCTTGCGCCGTAGTCGCGCATCGAGGTGGCCCAGTCCCGACCGCTCTCCTGGCGGGTGCGGATCTGGGTGACGCCGCCCTCCGCCTCCGCCGTCCTGTCGACCGGGTCGGGGGCCGACGACGGCACGCCGACCATCTCCTCGGTCGTGTCCTCGGAGGACACCCTGGCGGCGGGCACCGGGGGCACCGGCGGGGCCTCGTCCCCCTCGCCCTGGACCCGCAGGATCACCAGCGTGATGTTGTCGGGTCCGCCGGCGGCGTTGGCCGCATCGATCAGCGCCTGGCAGGCGGCGTCGCCGTCGGGGATGGTGGTCAGCAGCTCGGTGATCTGGTCGTCGGGGACCGGACCGGTGAGACCGTCGGAGCACAGCAGCACCTGGTCGCCGGCCTGGAGGGCCAGCGGGGGCAGGGCGTCGATCTCGACGGTGGTCTCGATGCCGATGGCGCGGGTGATGACGCTGCGCTGGGGGTGGGTGCCCGCGTCGGCGCGCGACAGGCGTCCCTCGCGGATGAGCTGCTCGACCAGGGTGTGGTCGGTCGTGAGCTGGGTGAGCCCCCCGCTGTCGCGCAGCAGGTAGGCGCGACTGTCGCCGACGTGGGCCACGTGCAGCTTGGCCTCACGCAGCAACGCCACCGTCAGCGTGGTGCCCATGCCCCGGAAGGCGGGGTCGGCCTCGGCCTTCTCGACGACCGCCTTGTTGGCCGACGTGATCGCGTCGGCCAGGGCCTGGCGCGCGGCCTTCTCGCTGCGGAAGGCGATCTCGTCGAGCTCGCGGATCGGTTCCAGGGCGGTCTCGCTGGCGATCTCGCCCGCGACGTGGCCCCCCATCCCATCCGCGACGGCGAACACGGAGTCGCCGGCGAAGAGGTTGTCTTCGTTGCCCTGCCGCACCTGGCCCACGTCCGAGCCGGCGTACGCCCGCACCTTCATGCCCGTCTCCTGGCCTCGTCCGTGTCGTGCGGCTGGGCCGCTTCATGGGTCATTTGCGCACCTCCACGACAGTCTCGCCGATGGCGAGCTGGTCGCCCGGACCAATCGGGACCGGGGTGCTCACCCTGGCCTTGTTGAGGTAGGTGCCGTTGGTCGAACCGAGGTCGGCGACCATCCACCGCTCGCCGTCACGGTAGACCCGGGCGTGCCGCTCGCTGACGTAGGAGTCCCCGCGGATGGGCACGCTGGACTGGTCGCTGCGGCCGAAGGTCACCTCGCCCTCGCCGAGGCGCAGGACCCGCGGCGGCCCGCCTGCGGCGTGCACGACCAGCTCCTGGGGTGGGCCGCGATCCTTGGCCTTGGGCTGGGGCCTCGGTGGGGGTCCGGGCCGCGGTGCGGGCCTCGGCGGGGGCGGCTGGGTCGGCGCCCGCGCGGGCGCCGGCCCCTGCCGCACGGGCGCACGGGCCGGGCCGGTGCGCAGGTCCCGCCAGATGGCCCGCACGGTGAACCACACGAAGAGGTAGAGCAGGAGCAGGAAGGCCACCTGCAGGAGCGTCAGCACGATCGGGGCCACGGGCGCTATGCCTCTAGGGCGAAGGTGAGGGACACGCTGCCGAACTCCAGGCGATCGCCGTCACGCAGCTGCGCGTGCCGCACGGTGCGACCGTTGACCTGCAGCCCGTTGGTGGACCCGAGATCCTCCACCGTCCACGTCCCGTCGGCCTGGGCGATGCGGGCGTGGCGGCGCGACACCGACGGGTCGTCGAGGGGGATGTCGCAGCTCGGCAGCCGTCCGACCGTCGCGTCCGGCCGCAGACGGTGGTGGGCGCCGTCGTCGCCGACCAGCCGCGCGCCGGGAGCCCTGCCGACGGCGGGCAGGACGCTGGTCGCCCCGGGCGAGCGGGTGGCGGGGGAAAGCGGTTCCGCCTCTGCGCCCGCCTCGACCTTGCCGCGCAGCTCGTAGGTGCCCACGCGCACGTTCTCCCCGGCGACGAACTCGATCTGCGGTGGTCCCTCCAGGCGCCATCCGCGCTCCCCGGCGGTGCGGCGCAGCACGTCACCGAGCTCGCGTTCGAGCGACTCGGAGAAGCCCTGGAAGCGTGCCAGGTCGTCGGTGGAGAGCTGGAACCGGAACACGTTCGGCACGATCACCCCGGACACGCCGACCTGCTGGTAGTTGCCCGCGTAGCGCTGGATGGCCTTCGCCAGCTCCACCGGCTGCAACCCCGAACGAAAAGCGCGCGCGAAGAAACCCTCGACGGCCCCCTCGAGGCGGTTTTCGAAGTCGCGCAGAATGCCCATGCCTGGTGCTGGAGTCTAGAGCGCCCAGCCCCGTGGGGCTGCTCAGGCCTCCCGCCCGGGGATCCGGGCCGCGCCGGGCCCTGCGCATCAGCCGCCCCGGAGTGCTGCTACCCTTTCCCTTCGCACGCGGGTGCCCACCCACCGCGATGCCGCTCGGGCGAGTGGCGGAATTCGGTAGACGCGCAGGCTTCAGGTGTCTGTTTCCTTCGGGAAGTGGGGGTTCAAGTCCCCCCTCGCCCACTTCGTTGTACTTTCAACAACATGTCGACAGGTTGGTGAAGGCCGCCACCCCGGCCGTGGGACCAGCTTGTCTCACCCTCCGTGCACCATGGGACTATCCTTGCAGGAGTCCGTTCAGGAGGTGGGCCGATGTCCTTGTCCCGAGTGCGCGAACCGTCGAAGGAGGAGCTCTGGGCTCGCCGTGCAGAGCTTTTGGAGCGTGCCAGGATGAACCGGGAGGAGCTTCAGGCCGGAGCAGACGCGGGGATGTTGGACCCAGACGAGTTCTGGCTGTGGAAAGACATTCGGGCCGTCGAGTTCCTTCTCGGCGACGATGTCGAGCGTTGACCCCGCCCTTGCTGACGAGGCGCAGCGGTTCGCCGACGAGATCGCAGACCTCCTCGCTCGTACGGTCAGTGAGAACCCGCCCATCCGCGCACTGGCCAGGAATGACCGGGTCGTGGTCGCACCGTTTGACGACCGTGGCGAGACGGTCACCATAGCCCTGTCCGTGGCTGGGGACCATCGGCTGGAGCTGCTGGTCGAGTTTCTCTGCACATGGGACTTCGCCGGCCGGTACCTTGCCATCGAGCAGTCCGAGTTCGCCCTCAAGATGCCGCACTTGCGGGAGCCCCTGATTCGGTTCGACTACGTGCGAGATCACAGCTGGGCGCCGGCGCATGTTCAACTGCACGCCGAGTCATCGGCGCTCGGCTGGCTCCATGCGTTCACGGGCACCAGGAAGCCTCCCAAGGTCCAGGAGTTGCACCTACCGGTTGGAGGGCGCCGCCTTCGACCATCGCTCGAGGACGTCATCGACTTCGCCATCCGTGATCTCGCGGTCGATGCACAGCCCAATGCCGCAGAACGCATCGCCGAGGGACGGGCGCGCTGGCGGCGGGTGCAGGTCAAGGCGCTCATCCGAGACGTCATCAAGGACGATCCGGCCACCGCGCCCGCCGAGTTGCACCGGGTCATCGATGGCGCCGCGGACGACGTCTCAGGAGAGCAAGGCGCCTGACGCTCCGGCCAACCATCGCTGCTCCCACCCGATCCACTCGCCGCGGCGGTCCGCCACGTCACGTCTTGCGGCGCCGAGGGTCCGGAGCCAATGGAGTCTCCGGCACGCCGGCGTCGTCCCAGGCGAGGTTGGAGAGGTGTCGCCTCAGGCCCACTTCGTTGTACTTTCAACAACATGGCCCGCTGCGGATTCGACCGGATCCGCCGGATGCGTGCGGCGGTTGGCTTTGCCTACACCCGCGTGCGGAGTAGAACCAGTCCCAAGAAGGCTTTGATGTCGTCGTGGTCCTGGTGCGTGCGGAGTAGGCTGGCCGCCTTTCGTGCCTGAGCGACGCGAGCGTGCGTGCCGGGACGCGTGAAGTCCGCCAAGTGATCGTAGTCGGCGCGCTCTCGTTGTTCCTGAAGGTCCACGAAGGCGGTCGCCACCGCCGTGAGGTCGTCATTGACTCGAAGGCGGTCAACGATGCCAACGAGATGCTGCGGCGGCGTCCCCCGCGACCCAGTCACATACCTGCTTGACCGAGGCGTGCGACACGTAACGTGCGGCCGCGAGGATCTCCTCCTCACTGCCGCCCGGCAAGGAGTGTCGGACGACTGCGAGCGCCAGCTGGTGGAAGAGCGCGTAGTAAGCGGTGGAGGTGGCTCGACGAAGATTCGTGTTGCGGGGTTGACCCCGCCCGTGACCAGCCAACTCCGTTGCGAGGCGTAGCAGCCAGCGGGGCTGGATCGGGCGCTGCAACGCTCAGGCGCTATCGTCGGGAAGATCGCGCTCGTCCTCTACTGGCTCGTCGTGCTCGGTCCGAGGAACGACGTACCAGGGGTAGCTCAGCCCGACCTCCAGGGCTTTGTCCCGCACAGCGCGTCGAAGGTCAGCGAGGTCATCGGGGTTCCAGGTTTCGTCCTCGCCTTCGGGGTTGGGCAGGGTAAGGACGAAAAACCAGGCGTCCCGGCCGTCAGCGTCCTGGGAGCGACGCGGCTCTACGGCGCTCGGCCGCAAAAGACCTTCCCAGTCCTCAAGAAGCCATCGACGGACCTCTTCTGCCGAGGGCTCAGCCACCGTTGGGTGAGGCATATCGACAGTCTATCGACCATGCCCGCATTCAGTCCCGCTTCGTTCTGGCCTCTGGGACGCCACCCTTCCAGGCCGTGTTTGAGAGGTGTCGCCTCAGGCCCACTTGGTTGTACTTTCGACAACGTTTCGTCAGAACGACTGCTTCACCAGGCCTCGCGCATGGCCGCTGGTCAGCCGAAGAAGACATAGGCAGCGGCGAGGCTGTGAAGCAGCGCGAGCAGCCCGAACAGCAGGTAGTGCATCCATGTCACACTGCCAAGCTTCTTGACGCCCTTCCGCTTTGCCTCTTCGCCCTTCATTCCGGGAGTGGTCGCCAGAAGGTACCGGGCGGGCAGACCGATGCTGGAGCCCACCTCCCTCATCCGGTTTCGGGTAGCCCGGTAGTAGGAGTGTTGGCTCGCGGTGACCGCGATGGCGTGGACTGCAGTGCACAAGCCGAGCAAGAAGATGGCCCCTACGAGCCAGGGCTGCGCGTCCGAGCCCACGTTCAGCAATCCAGTACCGACCGCGAGGATGCCGGCGGTCAGCACGAACAGGTACTGGGTGCGACTCCAGTTCAGCGACACCTGGAAGCGGTACTCGTCGACGGCAACCTTGTAGATGTCGAGGAGTGCGCCTGGCTCCCAATCCCGCTCATCGGTCATGGCGATGGGTCATCCGGGGCCGGTGAGCCGCGTGTCTCCCAGAAGTGCAGGACGTGACGGAACGTCGGGGTGAACCTATCCGGCTCCTGGGCCAGCTGGCCGTGCAATCGATCGATCGGCAGGAATGCGATGTCGGCGATGTGCTCAGGCTCGCGGATAGACGGAGCATCTCGGTCCACCTCGGCGGCATAGACGCCGATGAACTTCGTGGAGCCGTCATCCTCCATCGTCGTGCGCCCCACCCTCTGCAGCCCGGGCCGGATGTTGAGCTCCTCGAACGTTCGCCGTGCGGCTGCCTCGTCGTATGCCTCACCGGCGTGCAGGTACCCCGCCACCGACGAGCCCCATCGCAGCGGATGCCGATCACGCTTCCTGCTCACCTGCTGCACGAGCAGGTCCCCGGAGGGGTCGAACAGCAAGACATGCACCACCCGGAAGTTCGCACGCTGCTCGAACACCTCGCCGCGGCGGACGAGCCCAGCGGGGCGGTCCTGCTCGTCAACTCGGTCGATCAGCGTATCGGCGGCCGGTGCAGGCACTGCGGGTCTCCTTGTAAGGGCCATCACATCGGTGAGGACGTCACCCTCCCAGAAAGGTTGGAAGACGTCACCCCCTGTATCAACAGACGGAGGCGCTTCGGCCGGGCCTGCTGGGTTACGGTGATTAGAGGTCTCCCATACATATGTCTATCCTAGGCGCTGTCATGCCGAACGAGCCGGAGGTGCAGCAAGCCCTCAACGAGCCGTTGCCGGCGTGCCGGGAGCGCAATGGCGGGGTTTCCTGGCCACTGCCCATCCATCAGCGCTTGGATGATCTCGTGAAGCGAGCGAACAGCCGAGGAGCGGGAGCCAACCGAAAGATCCTCTCGGCCGCCCTCATCCTGTCCGCCACCGAAGACCCTGATGCGCTCCTCAATGTTGTCCTGAAGTTCCGTACGTCTACCGCTGGCGATGCCCTCATCGACGTGCCAGCGGGCAGCAACGTCGTATCCCTGTCGCGCCATAGGCCCGGTCCTCGGACAGCCGGATAGCACGTTGTTGCTCGCCACCGGGCTCGGGTTGGCACCGGCGCCGGCCGCGACCGCACGCTCGATCTGGATGCGACCATCGGCCCAGTGTGGGTGCAGTCCATTGCTCGGACGACGGGTCCCATGTCCGGCAGCAGGATCTGCGGTTCGGCCCGAGGCTCAAGGCGCATTCGGGTTGCCGACCTCCTCGGCAGCCCCCTCACCGTCGCGGCGGGTGGTCGACCTCCAACCGCAGGACATCGACCGCATCATCCCAGGTCGTGTTCGAGAGATGTCGCCTCAGGCCCACTGTTGTAGTTGGGACAACACTCTCCGCATTGTTTCCCCGGAGGAACAACCGTCGGTCCAGTCCTGCGCGCGATCGCCTGGCGAGCCAACGTCGGCGTCGGCGGCTCGCGGGGTCCTGGGACATGGCACGGGCCCGTCCGGGAGGAGGTTTGACGGGACCGCCGGCGCGGTGCTAGAAGCGTGTCGCGGCTTCCCGGATGACGGCGACATCAGGAGGAAGCGATGACGGTGCCGGGCGGACAGACGCGGGCCACGGCGACCAGCGGTCACGTCGGCGGCGTGGGTCGGTCTCGGTAGGGACTGGCAGCGGTGGCGGCGCTGTCGCTGCTGCTCCCACTGCTGGTGCTCGTGCGCCCGGCGGCAGCGATCGTCGTCACCGACGACGAGTTGCCACCGAACGCCGAGCGGCTCATCGAGGGTGTGTGGGTCGATGAGCATCGCGATCATCCAGATTTCGGCGGTGTGGGCCGTGAGGTCCGGGTGGTGCAGAACTCCGGCGGCAGCTGGACCGGGGTCGTCGAGGTGGCCCACCAGCCCGACCCCGACGACGCCTTCCCGAGCGACGACGAGGCCGTGTGCGGCTACGAGTTCGGGGCCTCGGTGTGGCGCATCGAGGAGTACCTCGGCGCGGAGCACCCCGACAGCTTCAGCTCGGAGCCCACCTGGCGGGGCTACGTGGCAGGTGACCGACTCCTGTGAGCACGAGGTGGTCGGCTCGCTCCGCTCGGTCCCAGAGGGAACCTACGACGCCGTGTTCGCGCTTCAGATCGACGAGAGCGACCAAGACCCCGGCGATCCGGCGAGCTTCGACTCGCTCTTCATCGCCATCCAGGACGACAGCGTGGCCATCAACGACGTGCCAGCCCGTGTGAATGCCTTCGATCTCGGCGAGCGTGACGCATCGGTCTTCGACGACGACGGCGACCCCAACCCCGACCCCGGCGACGGCTTCGAGGACGTCCCGTCGGGCACCGTGCACAGCGGCGCCATCGACCGGCTGACCGAGACGGGGGTCGCGCAGGGCACCACGGAGACCACGTACTCACCGGCCCGCACGGTGAGCCGCGCCCAGCTCGTGACCTTCGCCTCCCGACTGTTCCACGCCATCGTGTACCAGCAGCACTGCGCCGACCAGAGCCCGCGTCCGGCGGCGTGCGACGCCTTCGTCGGGTCGGATCCCGATGGTTGGGCAGTCGCCTGCCAAGGGACATGGATCTTCCAGCGCTCCGAGACCTGTGACGCCTTCTACGGCCTCCTCATCGAGCTGTGCGAGGGCGTGCCGGCGTGGGCGGCCGGTGAGGACCTGCTGTGCCGCAACGAGGTCCGGGCCGACATCAGCGGGTCCCAGGCCATCGTGGTGACCGACGGCTACGAGCCCTCCTTCGACGACACCGGGGCGCACACGCTCGGGCCCAGCGCGGAGCTCGGCGTCGAGCTGGGCATCACCCGGGGCTGCGGCGCTGGTCGGTTCTGCCCCAACGCCGGCGTGACGAGAGCGCAGATGGCCACGTTCCTGGCTCGCCTGCTCGGCATCGACGGTGCGCCGCGGACCACCGAGTTCGTTGACGTGAACGCTTCCAGCGTGCACGCGGGCAACATCGCTGCCCTTGCCGAGGCCGGCATCACCCAGGGCTGCGGCGCGAACCGGTTCTGCCCGGACGACGTCGTGCGCCGCGACCAGATGGCCAGCTTCCTCATCCGAACCTTCGACGAGGTCAGGCCGCCTAGCCCTTCCACCTCAGCTAGCCGCTAGCTGAGACGGTCTTCGATGAGAGTGCGGCCAGGGACTTCTTCAAACGATGCCAGTGGCAGGACCACGTGGCCACAGGTTTCCTCCCCAGGGTCGAGCAACCACGTGTCCGTCTGCAGCCGGATCTGCAGTTCGGCGCTCCGCAACTTCACGGCGTCCGCACCCAGGCGATTTTCGACCTTCACGGCGGGGGATGTGCACCGCGTGCGGCCCCCGGGCCTGGGTACGGTGTAGCGGGCCGGCTGGCGGCCCCACGAGCACCGAGGCAAAGGACAGGCACGTGCGATCGCACCGCATCGGCTGGCTGCTGGCGCTGGTCGCCGCCCTCTGGGTCGTCGGCTGCGACCCGGCCGAGGACGGGGCGCCCGTCGAGGCCGAGACACCCGCAGCGGTGGAGGTCCAGGACGTCGAGGCGACCTTCAGCGAGGATGCGGACTGCTTCGGGATCGAGGTCGCCGGGCTGGCGGGCGAGGAGATCCGGTGCGGGACGGTCGCCGTCCCGCTGCACTACGACGACCCCGACGGCGAGACGATCGACGTGGCCGTGGCGGTCCTGTCCGGCTCGGACGAAGCGGCGCACGAGCACCCCCTGCTGATACTCGGCGGCGGCCCCGGCGAGATCGTGATCGAGCCGTTCCTCACCCTGCCCCAGTACCGGCAGGTGTTCGACGTGGGGCCGCGCATCATCGTCATGGACCAGCGGGGGGTGGGCTCGAGCCGCCCGGCGCTGAACTGCCCCGAGGTGGCCGAGATCGACTCGCAGGCCGCGGTCGACGACGTCGACGCCCTGCTCGACGCGCTGCGGACGTGCCGGTCGCGGCTGACCGGCGAGGGCATCGACCTCGACGGGTTCAACCACCTCGCCAACGCCCGCGACGTCGCGGTGGTGCGCCGGGCCCTCGGCCACGACCAGATCGACGTCCGTGGCGGTTCCTACGGCAGCCAGCTCGCCCTGCTGGCCGCCGAGCACGACCCCGAGGGCATCCGCTCGCTGATCCTGAACTCACCCATCGACCCGACCGCCAACTGGGTCGACGGCATCGCGGGCGGCTTCGAGCAGGCGCTTGCGGGGGTGGTCACCGCCTGTGCGGACGACCCGGCCTGCGCCGAGGCGGTCGGGGACCTGGAGGAGGCCATCACCCGGACGGTGGACCGGCTCGAGGCCGAGCCCCAGGAGGTGACGGTGCAGCCTCCCGGCGGCCGCGAGGTGACCACCACCTACACCCCCGCGACGTTCCTCGGCGGGCTCTTCCTGCTCTTCTACCTCCCGGACGGGGTGGCGGCGCTGCCCGCGCTGGTCGACCTCGCCCAGGACGGCGAGCTGGCGCCCCTGGCGCAGATCGTCGCCCTCCTGGAGCAGGAGCTCGAGCGGGTGTCCACCGGCATGCACTTCTCGATGCTGTGCTCGGGTGAGGGCGCGCTGGCCACGCTCGACGCCAGCCTCGGCGAGGTCGACTCCGAGGTCATCCGCCAGCACTGGGCTCCCGGGTCGCTGATCGGCGGGGAGCTGCTGGACGGCGTGTGCGACGTCTGGGACGTCGAAGCCGTCTACGACCCGGCCGAGCAGACGCTGGACAGCGGGGTGCCGGCCCTGATCTTCACCGGCGCGCTCGACCACGTGACCCCCCCGGAGCTCGGCGAGCAGGTCCACGACGACCTGGCGACCAGCTACCTGGTCGAGGTGCCCGACGTCGGGCACTCGCCGCTGGAGGCGCTGGGGCTGTGCGGCCAGGAGATCGTGACCGGTTTCCTCGCCGATCCCACCACCGCACCCGACAGCTCCTGCGCGACCGACCGCCGGCTGCAGCTGCTCACCGACCTGGCCCAGGCCCCCGGCTGACCCCGGACCGTGTGATCGCCACGCGATGGGTGCCCAAGGTGTGGGGTCCAGGGCACCGTGATGGTGCCCTCGACCCCGCACCGCCAGGCGGGAGCCGCAGCGTGCCGCTCAGCTCCCGCTGACCAGGCCGCCGGGTGAGTTGATGTAGCGCGTGACATGACTCAGGCTCCGGTGTTGTCCCAGCCGTGGGGCAGTAGCACGTTCTCGGCGCGCGTGTCGTAGTAGACCTGCCAGTGGTAGTAGCCGTAGTAGGCGCGGGGGTCGCCCTGCATCTGCTCGGCGTAGGTGCGCACGGCGTCGACGTAGCGGGTGTCGCGGTTGTAGCGGAACAGGGCCCCGTTGACGTCGCCGGGCATGCCGCCCCACTGCAGGTAGCGGCCGGCGGCCAGGATCGCGTCGCGGTGGTCGGTGACGCTGCCCTGGCCCCACTCGGCCCACGTCGCGGGCATGAACTGCATCGGCCCCTGCGCGCCGGCGGAGCTGACGCCCCTGATGCGGCCCATGCGGGTCTCGACGAGGTTGATGGCCGCCAGGTAGGTCCAGTCGACACCGGTCGCCGCCGCGGCCTCCTCGTAGTAGCCGCGCAGCTCGTCGGCCGGCGGGGGCTCCACGATGCGCCAGCTCGGCAGGTCGAGCACGCGCACGGGGCGGTTGGGGTTGCTCGGGGTGTGCATGTCGAGCAGGCGCGCGCCCGCCACGACGTTGCCGCGCACGGCGCCGTGCAGCCTCTCGGGCACCTCGGCGAGGACCGCCTCGAGCCACTCGGGCTGCTCGGTCAGCTTGCGGTAGGCGACCTGCTGCCAGTGGCCGGCGGCTTCCAGCTCCTCCGGCGCCCGCGCAGGGTCACGGACGGCCTGCTCGGCCGTGGTCAGCAGCGCCGCCAGGGCGGCCGGGTCCGCGGGGGCCTGCGGTGCGCCCTCCGACGGCAGCGCGAGCGCGTCGGCCTCCGGCGGGGAGCCGGCATCCTCGGTGACCGCCGGTTCGGCCGCGGCGGGCGGCTCCTGCGCGGGCGGGTCCGCAACGGAGGTCGCCGCAGCCGCCGCCGCAGCGGCGTCGGCCTCGGCCGTGGTCAGGTCACCGGGCGTGTCGCTCACGGGGGCGGGGATGGACATGGCCAGCAGCAACAGAGCCGCAAGCAGCACAGCAAGGGGAAGGCGCATGGGGACAGGGTAGGTGGTGGCGGGCCGTGTGCAGCGGGAATCCGGAGTGCCCGGACGCGGTGCGGCGCGCCGCGGACCAGTAGGCTGCCGGACCTATGCGAGAGGGTGGTCAGTCCGGGCGAATGCTGCGGGCCGCGATCGGGCAGCTGTACCTGCCGGTTGGCGACATCGCCGGCAACCGCGACCGCATCGGCGCGACGATGGCGTGGGCCGAGGAGATCGAGGCGGACGTCCTCGTGCTGCCGGAGCTGGCCATCACCGGGTATCCCCCCGAGGACCTGCTGCACGCCAGCGCCTTCGTCGACGAGAACCTCGCAGCCCTCGGCGAGCTGGCCGCCCAGGCCGGCGACTGCGTGAGCATCGTGGGCTTCGTCGATCCGGTGGCCGTCCCCCCGAGTCTTGACTCGACGCCCCGCACGCTCGCCAACGCGGTCGCCATCCTCTACCGCGGTCGCGTGCGCGGGCGGTACCGCAAGGTGCTGCTGCCCAACTACGGGGTCTTCGACGAGCGCCGCTACTTCGAGCCCGGGGCGCGGATCGGCGGGACGTGGACGATCGCCGGCGCCGAGGTCGGCATCGTCATCTGCGAGGACATCTGGCGGCCCGACATCCCCGACGCGCAGGCCGCCGACGGCGCCCAGGTGCTGCTCGCGGCCAACGCCTCCCCCTACCACCAGGGCAAGGCGGCCGAGCGCGAGGCGACCATCACCGACGTGGCCCGCCGCTGCGGCACCCCGGTGGTCTACGCGGCCAACGTCGGGGGCCAGGACGACGTGGTGTTCGACGGGGGATCCCAGGTGGCGGACGCGGCCGGGCGCATCGTCGCCCGCGCCCCCTCCTTCGTCGAGTCGTGCTTCGCGGTCGACCTCACGTTCGCGCGCGACCGCCCCCCGCCCCGCCGGGCGACCTTCGTCTGCCGGCCGTCCGCGCGCCCCAAGGAGGTGACCCCCGACCCCCCGCCCCTCGTGGACCCGCCCGGCGCACTGGAGGAGGTCTACCGCGCGATCGTGCTCAGCCTGGCTGACTTCGTGCGACGCCACGGCTACGACCTGGCCCTGATCGGGCTGTCCGGCGGGGTGGACTCGGCGCTGGTCGCCGCGCTGGCCACCGACGCGCTCGGGCCCGAACGGGTGTGGGGGGTGTGCATGCCGGGCCCGCCGACGCCGCCGGAGGCGATCACCGACGCCGCCGAGCTCGCCCGACGTCTCGGCATCCGCTTCGAGTCCGTCGACGTCACCGAGCCCTACAAGGCCCTGGGCAAGGCCGCCGATGCGCACTTCACCGGCGGGGACGTGGTCGCCGCCAACGAGGGGCTGCTGCCGCGCACCCGCGGCGCGCTGCTGCTCGACCTCGCCGACCGCTTCACCGGCGTCGTGCTGCCCACGGCCAACAAGACCGAGGTCGCCGTCGGGTTCGCGACCCCCTTCGGTGACCTGGCAGGCAGCTTCGCACCCCTGGGCGACGTGCCGAAGACCCTCGTCTACGAGCTGTGCCGGTGGCGCAACAGCGTCGACGGGCGGCAGTTCGGCTGGGCCAGCGGCGTCGAGGTCATCCCCGAGGCCATCGTCGGCAAGGCGCCCTCCGCCGAGCGCACGAGCGCCCGCCCCGACCGGGACCTGCCGGCGAGCTACCCGGTGGTGGATGCCATCATCGAGCAGTTCGTCGAGCTCGCCCGGTCCCCCGACGAGATCGTCGACGCCGGCTTCGACCGCGCGGTCGTCCAGCGCGTCCTCGACCTCGTCGAGCGCAACGAGCCCACCCGCCGGCAGGCGCCACCCAGTGTGAAGGTCACGGCCAAGGCCTTCGGGCGCGACCGGCGCGTCCCGCTGACGCACGGTTTCCGGCCGCGGATCACCCCACCGGGTGATCACCGGCCCGACCCCGGGCACGCCCCCGACCTCGACACCGTGCTGGAGGGCTGAGCGCTCATGCTCGTGACGTGTCGGAGCCCGCGGAGTCGATGCAGTGCGGTGCCGGGTGTGGCAGGCCCGCCGCGACCGCCGGGGAGACCGTAGTGGCCAGGCTCGGCGGACTCGACGCGTCGCTGCTCTCGATGGAGGACGACGTCACCCACCTGCACCTCGGCTCGACCGCGGTGTTCGAGGGCCCCGTCCCGCCGTTCGCGGACCTGCGCGCGATGATCGTGGGCAAGCTGCCGCTCGTGCCGCGCTACCGCGAGCGGATCCGGCGCGTCCCCTTCGACATCGCCCGCCCCGTGTGGGCGCCCGACCCCCACTTCAATCCCGATTACCACATCCGCCACACCGGGCTGCCCTCCCCGGGCAGCCCCGAACAGCTGCTCAACCTCATCGGCCGGGTGATGGCCAACAAGCTGGACCTCACCAAGCCGCTGTGGGAGATGTGGGTGGTCGAGGGTTTGCAGGACGACCGCTGGGCGCTGATCTCCAAGACGCACTACGCGCTGGTCGACGGCATCACCGACACCGCGCTGTCCTCCGTGCTGCTCGACGAGCATCCCGAGCCCTCCGCACCCGTGCCCGACACCTGGCGCCCCGAGCCCGAGCCGTCGGGGGCGCGGCTCCTGGCTGACGCGGTGGCCGACTACGTCGCGAACCCCTACGAGCAGCTGAGCGCCGTGCGGTCGCTGCGGCACCTCCCCCGGGGCGCCCTGCGGCGCGTGGGCGGCGTGGCCCGGGGGGTCGCGACGGTGGCGGGGCGCACCCGTCCCGCGCCGCCCTCCTCGCTGATCGGCCCGATCGGTCCGCACCGGCGGTACGGGTGGGCCCGGGCGAGCCTCGACGACGTCGCGGCGATCCGTCAGGGGCTTGGCGCCGCGGCGGGTCCGGTGCCGGGCGTGACGGTCAACGACGTGGTGCTCGCCGCCGTGGCCGGCGGCTTCCGCGACCTGCTCACCGCGCGTGGCGAGCCGCCCGAGTACCGGGTGGTGCGCAGCCTGGTGCCGATGTCGGTCCAGGCCGACGGGACCGGCGGGTACAGCGACCGCATCACCGCCGTGGTCGTCGAGCTGCCCGTCGGTGGAGCCGACCCGGTCACCCGCCTGGCCGCCATCCGCGAGCAGACGGGGGGGATCGCACGCTCCCGCCAGGCGGTCGCCGCCGAGGCGCTGACGTCCCTGTCCGGCTTCGCTCCCCCGTTGCTGCTGGCCGTGGGCACCCGGGTGGCGACCCGCACCGCGAGCCGCATGAGCGCCTACAGCGTCCACACCGTCGTGACCAACGCGCCCGGACCGCGCCGGCCGCTCTACGCACTCGGTCGGCGCATGATCGAGGCCTTCCCCTACGCGGCCATCGTCGCGCCCGCGCGCGTCGGGGTCGCCGTCTTCTCCTACCAGGGGCAGCTGTCGTTCGGGGTGACCGCCGACTTCGACGCCGTGCCCGACATCGAGGTCTTCTGCGCCGGGCTGGAGGACGCGATCGCCGAGCTGCTGGCCGCGGCGACCGCCGAGGCCGGCTAGGCGGCCGCCAGCGCCGCGAAAGGGTCGCGCGCGTTGGGGTGCTCCAGCATCCGCAAGGTCGACGCGTAGGCCTGGGAGACGACGGGGTTGCGCCGCCCCGGGTTCATCGCGTTGACCCCCATGACCGCCAGGTCCGCCGCCGCCGGCTGGAGGAGGGCGACCGGGGTGCCGGCCCGGCGCACCGCCCGCGCCTCGGCCGCGAGACGGAACCGCAGGCCGGCCCGCGCGGCGTAGTCCAGCCGCGCGACGGGCAGGCCCCGGGCGACCGTCATCGGCGAGATCACCACGACGAGGTCGAGGCCGAGGTCGGCGGCCAGGTCGAGGTTGGTGGTGGAGTACGCGCCGCCGTCCACGTAGTGGCGGCCGTCGACCACCACGGGGGCGAACCAGCCGGGCACCGCGCAGGAGGCCGCGACCGCCGTGCCGACCTCGGTGCGCGGCGCGTCCTCGCGCCCGAACACCACCCGCTTGCCGTCGTGCAGGCCGACCGCGGGCACCCACAGCGTGCCCTCCGGCCAAGTGTGGCCGAAGAGCCAGTTGGTGCGGGCCGCGAACGGCTCGAGCGAGACCCGCCCGCGCGGGATGAGCGCGGCGGCCACGGTCCCGGGCCGGGCCGTCCAGGGGCGGGTGATGCTACGCAGCAGCAGACCCGGCGAGGCCATGCCGACCGCCCGCAGGCGGGGCTTGGGGACCGGCTCGGGGGGGCCGATGTGGCGCGCGACCCGCTGGCCCTCCGGGGACAGCGGCTCCCCAGCGGCGCGAGCGGCGAGGTCTGGGACGGACAGCCCGGCGCGCAGCAGCGCAGCGACGTGCGCGCCCGCCGAGGTGCCCACGATGATCTCGGCGGTGCGCGGGTCCCACCCGGTCGTCTCCTGCACCGCCCGCAGCGCTCCGGCGTGGTAGGCCTGGCCGACGACCCCGCCGGCCCCAAGGACCAACCCCACCCGCGGCATCCTCGTCTCACGCATCCTCTCCAGAGCCGGTTGCTGTGCGTGACACCTACCAACCTAGCGTGGAAGCGGGTCGAACCCGGACTGGCGGTGCCGTGGGCATCGCGCCACATCGCCCCAGGCCACAGGATGCCAGCACACGACCACGCTCTGCGCGACCGGAGACCCGACCGCCCTCCGCTCCTGAGCCGTCCGGCGGGTCTCGGCGGCTTGGTCGGCTGGTGCCGAGCTCGTGCCCGAAGGCCGTCCCGAGCTGCGGGTGCGGATGATGCACATCGACGGTGTGGACCTGCAGCCGGGCGACCGGGTGGATGCCGGCGAGACCGTCGTGGCCGCCAGCTCCCGCCAGCTGCCATTCAGCTCGCAGATCGACCGCTACGCCGGTGCGCACCCGCACGTGCATGTCGAGGTGCTCCACCAGGGGTGACCCCGTCCCCGCGGTCCTCCGCCGGGCGGATCCCGGGGCGGGTCAGCACCCGAGGCGGGCCGGTCGAGGCGCGCCCCGACCGGACCGTGACACCCTCGGCCTCCAGACGCCGGCGCTGCTCGGCGTGCTTCGGAGCAGCCAACGAGCCGTCGGCGCGCACCACGCGCCACCAGGGCACATCGTCGAGGGTGCGCAGCACCCCGCCGACCCCCCGGGCGGCCCCCCGGGCGCCCACCGCGGCGGCGACCTCGCCGTAGCTGACGACATCGCCGACGGACAGGTCCGCCAGCACCGCGGCGACGCGCTCGGCAAAGGTGGGCGGCACCGTCACGCCACGGCTGCCTCCACCGGGGCGCGGACAGGCCATCAGGCTCTCCTCGGTTCGGCGGCGACCAACGGGCAGTCTCGCATGCTCGCATGAAGGCAGCTATCCCGTATCTTTGCGTTCGCGGTCCAACCCGAGCGGGGTGGTGTCGGGTCGTCGGATGGTGTAGCGGTTGTTGGTGCGTACGACGGTCCAGTGGTTGTGGTGGATGTCGTGGTGGCAGGCCCAGCAGACGAGCACGAGGTTGCCCACGATGGTGGCGCCGTCGCGGCGGCGGTAGACGATGTGGTGGAGTTGGCAGTGGGAGGCGGGGGCGCCGCAG
>JBBDQS010000076.1 GCA_040905805.1 Egibacteraceae bacterium
CTGACGAGCGATCCCGACGATGTCGGGCGCGTCGCCGGTGGCCGACCGGTCACGACCGTTCGGGTCTGAGCGCACACCGGACGCAAACCTCCCGGGTCATGGGGCGCCTGACGGGCCCGCCCACATCCCCACCGGTACAAGCGCGCCAGCAACGCTGACTGCGAAGTCCCTGGGTGGACGGCTGACCGATGTCGCCATGGCAACGCTCACGCTGGACGAGCGCAACGATCTGGCACCGCCGACGTTTCTGGCACGCCTCCTCGCCGAGGGGCCGCGGTCGCTGCGGGGGTGGCGGCCGGCGGACCGCCTTGACCGCGGGGTGATCCTGCGGGAAGCCGTGACCGGGGGATTCCCGCTCGTCGTCGCGCAACAAGACCGGGACGGGGCGTCGCGCAGGCTGCTGACCGACTGGGTCTCCGCGGCGGTCATCGCCGACGGGGCGGCACTCGCCGGGGTGCGCAACACCGAGGAGCTGCGCAGGATGCTGCGGTTGTACGCCGCGGCGACGGGGTCGATCGTGCCCACAAGGACCGCCCCACCGCGGATCGCCTTGAGATCAACCGGGCGACGGTCGCGCGCTACCGCTCGACCGGCTCGTCGGCTCAGACGCCGAGGGGCTGCTCGGCCGGATAGCCGTGCACCCAGCGCGGTCCTGGACGCATGTCCTGTGCGGGGCGCCGTGCAATGCAATTCGTTATACTGGAGCGTATGCCACAGTTGGTGACCCGCATCGACGAAGCGACCGCACGGGCCGTCGATGAGCTCGTTGCCGCGGGGGTGGTGGGCTCTCGCTCCGAGGCGGTCCGGGTGGGGTTGCGGGGGCTCATCGAGCACCATCGCCGGCGGCAGGTCGGTGAGGCCATCGCGGCGGGCTACGAGCGCCAGCCGCAGACGGCTGGCGAGGTTGGCTGGGCCGACGAGGCGACGGTTTCGATGATCGCTGAGGAGCCCTGGTGACCGAGCCCCGCCAAGGCGAGGTCTGGTGGGCCGAGGCCGAGGACAAGCGACGACCGGTGCTGGTGGTCACCCGAGATCAGGCCATCGCGGTCCTCACGTGGATCCTCGCTGCCCCCGTGACCCGGACGGTGCGCAGCATCCCAACGGAGGTGGGACTCGGCGAGGCGGAGGGGCTGTCCGAAGACTGCGTCGCCTCGTTCGACAACCTCCAGCCCATCCGGCGGTCCTTCCTCACCAGCCGGATCGGGGCGCTCGACGCCGTGCGACGCAGCGAGATCTGCCGTGCGCTGGACGCGCTCGCCGACTGCGCCTGATCGGTCGTGGCAGCCCGGGCGCGAGGAAATGGTGTCGGTCACCGCCTCGTGGTCAGGCTCGTCGGTGTCGAAGAACGCCAGCAACGCGCTGGTGTCGACGATCATCGTTCGCCGAACCCGGCGAGATGGCCATCGGCATCGCGGGCGATCGGCGCACCACTGGCGAACAGCCCTCCGCACGGACGTGGGCGCGGGCCTCCCACGGCCGATCGCAACGAGTCGCGGATGACCTCAGCCTCGGACACGCCGCGCTGGCGCGCCGCACGCTTGACCGCGTTCTTCAGTTCATCCGGCAGGTAGACCGTCGTCTTGTCCACGCCGTGATCCTTCGCGCTCGTCCGCCGCAACATATGGTACCACCGGTGGCGCTCCGCCCTGGTGCACGCCGAGCGCACTGCCCCTGCGTGTTCCACGATTGCGTTTCATGTCTATTCTGGTTACGGTATAGACGTGAAACAGCACGGGATGGAGGACGGGGCATGGTTGGGCGGCGTGGGGTTGCGTGAAGCCGCCGAGCGTCTCGGCGTGTCCCAGCGTCGCGTGCGTGCGATGATCACTGCCGGCCAGGTCGAGGCTCACAAGGTCGGGGGCCGGTGGCTGGTCGATCCTGAGTTCATCGACCGGGTCGCTCGCGTCCGCCGTCGTGACGGGCCGCCGTGGTCGCCTGTTCTGGCTTGGGCGTACCTTTTGTATCGCGACGGGGATCCGTACGCCCTTGAAGGTCTGTCACGGGTGTCGCGGCATCGGGTGCGTCAACGCGCCAGCGTGCCGCTGGGGCTGGGCGAGCTCGCGGCGTTGGCGGCGAGCCGGGCGCGGGTATTGCGCTGCCGGGTTCACCCTTCGGTGGTCGACGAGGTGTTGAGTGCCGGGCTGGCCAGCGGCCTGTCAGCCGCTGAGGCCCTCGGTGTGGGCCTAGGGGTGCGCCTCGGCGAGCACGCCGACGTGTACGTGCCCGAGTCGCGGGCGCACCTGCTCATCGATGAGCTCGCGCTGTCGCCCGCTCGAGGCGGGCAGGTCAACGCCATCGTGCGGGCCGTTCCCGATCCCGCCTGGCGGCTGGAGCACCGCCGGGTCGCCCCGGCACTCGCCGTGGCTCTGGACTTGGCCGAGCACGGCGACGCGCGCAGCCGCGAAGCCGCCGAACTGCTGGCCTCTCGTGCTGGCGAGATGGCCGATGGCTGACCATCCAGCGGTCGCGTCGATCGTGGTCCCTGCCGCGCAGGGGGCGCTGGATGGGGCATGGCGGCTGCTACTGGCGCTGGCCGGCGAACCGTCCGCGCCCCGCTGGGTGCTGATCGGCGGCCTGCTCGTCGAACTCCACGCCCGTGAGCACGCCGTTGTACCCCCGAGGATCACCGACGACGTGGACGTGCTCGTCGACGTGCGCACCAGCCCCGATGGTCTGCCCGTGGTGGCCAAGTGGCTCATCACCCAAGGGCTGGAGCTCGACACGCCCGACCCCGACGGCGTCGCACATCGGTTCCGCCGAGCCGACGGTGTCACTGTCGACCTGCTCGCCCCCGACCACGTCGGGCAGCGCGCGAACCTGTCCACGGTCCCACCAGCCCGCACCATCCAGGCCGTGGCCGGCTCCCGGCTCGCGCGCAGCGCCCAACCGGTGCGCGTGACCTACCGAGACATGCAAGGCATCATCCAACGCCCCGCCGTACCCGTCACGATCGTCGGAAAGTACCGCGCCTACAGAAACGACCACTCCACGCGCCCAGCCGAGAGGCACCTCACCGACGTGGTGTTCCTGCTCTCGCTCGTCGGCGACCCTCGACGCGCCGCAAGCGAGCTTGCCGGCAGCGACCACAAGGATCTCCAACGCCTGCGAGCAGAACTGCAACCAGAGCATCACGCCTGGAAGTCGCTCGCTGAACCTGCTGACGCGCAAGCCGCCCTCCGACTGATGACCCGTCCCCAACCGAGGTAGCAGCCCACGACGTGATGGTCGTCATCGAACCCGACCGCCTCCGCGTATGGAGCTGTCCAGCACCGCAAAGTAACCAGCGTGCCGGCCTTCGTCCCGTGCTCCAGCTTGTCGACAGTGACAGCGGCGTCCTCGTCGGTCTCGGCGCCTGGCCATGGACGGCCCCATCGACGACACCCGATGAAGTCGGCGCGGTGGCCCCTCCAGTCTCGCGCCCGGGACGGTGCTGCTCGGCCGCGTCGTGCCCTTGGGTGCTTCGGTGCACCGCCGGTTGTGCCGGGTGACCGTCTCAGCGCTGGCCCCGCGCGCCTTAGGCCGGGGTGCCATCAGGGCCGCAGGCCACGGACGGGACGTACCATGCGCACATGGGAGATCACGGGCCGCGAACCGTCCTCGACGAGCTGCGCCGACGGCGCGAGGCCGCCACCCTCGAGGAGGCCTGCCGGGACCTCGGCATCGTGCTGCTCGTCGCGTTCGGCAGTGCCGTGGACGAGCGCGTCACCGAACCGGGGGACCTCGACCTCGCGGTGCTCCTCGAGGCTGACCGCGACCTCGTGGAGGTCGTCTCCCGGATGATGGCGTGGCTTGCCAGCGACGACATCGACGTGCTGGATCTCGCCAGGGCCGATGTCGTCGTGCGCTATGAGGCGCTGGCGGGGACCGAGCTGCTGTACCAGCGCGACAGCGACACCTTCGATGAGCTCGAGATCGCCGCAGTGCTGCGCATGGCCGACACGAGGTGGCTGCGGGAGCTGCGCCTCGAGGTGTTGGCGCGATGAACGCCCGGCCCGTCAACGCCGAGGTCGTGCAGCGGCGCCTCGAAGAGATGCATGCTCTGCTCGGCTACCTGCGAACGCGGGAGGACGTGACGCCCGCCGACCTGCGGGCCGACATCGAGGTGCGCCTGGCAGTCGAGCGGGCGCTCGCCCAGTTGGTCGACCACGCGACGAGCGTCAACGCCCACATCGTGTCCGGGGCTGGTGCACTGCCGTCGGCGGACTACCGCTCGTCGTTCCATGACGCCGCGCAGCACGGGCTGATCAGCGAGGAGCTCGCCGAGCGGCTGGCACCCGCGGCCGGGCTGCGCAACGTGCTCACCCACGAGTACGTCCGCGTGGACCTGGAGCGGGTGGCCGCTGCGGTCGGCGACGCCACCCGCGACTTCGGCGACTACGTCCGCGAGGCCGCCGCCTTCCTGCGCACCTTGCGGCGGGAGTGAGCGACGGGGGTGGGCGGTCCCGTGGCGTCTGCTCGGCCGGGTGCGACCTCGCCGCGGTCAGGGCACCGCCAACCGTGCCAGGTCCGGCGGCAGTGGTGCCCCCAGGGCGCGTGTGGACGACATCCCGGCTGACCAGCAGCGCCTCGCCGTCGTGCTCCCCGACCCGGACAGCGGTCACCAGATGATGAGGTCTCGCATCTCATCGCTCTTGGCGTCGGGCGGCTGCGGCGGCAGATGGAAGCAGGCGCGGCGATGGGCTTGCTGGAAGTCGGACAGGGTCGGCTCGATGACTTCCGTTGCGGGGCAGGACTCCCGGACGAGTCCGAGCACATCGACATCGGCGATGGCGTCGTGGGCGGCCCTGCGCGTGAAGTCGACGTTCCAGCGGGCCAGCTCCTGATACCGGTCAAGTCGCGTCGGCGCTGGCCGTGCGGCAGCAGGTGCAGCCCGTCCAGCAGCTCGGCCTGGGTGATCGTGGTGGCGAACAGCGAAGAGGCCGGTCCAGACGCGAGCCAGGTTGCCACCGATCGATGCGGCTGTAGGCGCAGCGCTTCGGAGACGACGGTGGTGTCAAGGACGATCATCGCGCGAGGGCAGGGGGCTCCCGCGGAGGTTCGCGGTCAGGCAGGGCCAGGTCGATGCCGCCGAGCGGATCGATGTGTCGGCGGATTCGCTGGTACAGGTCGGTCGGCTCGTTGTCGTGGACGGCGAGCTCGGCACGCAGGATGTTGCGCGCTTCCTCCTCCATGGAGTGGCCGCAGGCGGCAGCACGGATACGCAGCTGCCGCTTCAGCGCAGGATCGAGGTTGCGAATGGTGATGGCAGACACGGCGCAGCCTCCTGGTCAGCAGCATTGATGCGTGTCGCAGCATTGCGACCAGGTGGGCGCCTACTTCGCGACGACGGCGGGCCCCGAGGCTCGGCGATGACGGCGCGCCCAAGCGGGTGCGCAGACCGCCCCCGTTGGCGAGGGCCGGTGATCGCCCGCGGCGCCCCGCGCTCCACCTGCGCCCGGACAGGGGTGTGACCCCGGCGAGGCCGGGGTGGCGGGTCAGGGGATTCGTCGGTGGGGCGGGGGCTCATCGGGCGGCGGGTCGGTTTCCCACAGGCAGGGCTCGGCGTTCGGGCCAGCCGGACGTGTGGTGCGCGCCGTCGACGGTCGGGGGTCGGGCATGTGATGCTGCGGCGGTCGCACCCGGGGCGGTCGGGGGCCGGGTCCGCTACCGTCGGGCGGGCTCCCGGGTTGCCGCCCGGACTGTCGGGGATCAGGCGCCCCGCCGCGGGGCGTGCCGCCCGCGGGTGGACCCCCGGGCGGGCGGGGTGTCGGCCCTCCGCCGCCGGGCGCGCCGCCGTCGACGGGCCGGGCGTCGGGCGGTCGGGTGTGGGGCGGGCCGGTGTGGTAGCCGCCGGCGGGGT
>JBBDQS010000077.1 GCA_040905805.1 Egibacteraceae bacterium
ACCCGGCACAGCGGAGCATCGCCTCCGCTGGCGCTCCGGCGATTCACGTCTCAGGCGCCTGCCGCATGTCGACCACGTAAGCCCGTGCAGGAACAGGGCCACGACACGGCCCCGATCCGCAACGCACGGACCCAGACACCACCACCCCTGGGTCAGGCCAGGGGTACGCGGCCGGCCACGACGGGATCGGCGAGCCGACCGCCGTCGGCCGCCCGGCGCTCGTAGGCCGCGGCGGCGGCGCGCAGGCGCGCGGCGGCGACTGGGAGGTCCTCGGCGCCCTCGACCGCCGCCTGCAGCTGCGCCGGTGGCGGGATCTGGCCGGCATCCGGGGCGGGGGGCGCGGAGGCGCCCGGTTCGGCCGTCTTGCGACACCGTGCCTCCCCCGCGCGAAAGGGCTCGACCATGCGCCACCCGCCGGCTCCGAGCCGTTCGTAGCGGCGGGCCTCCTCGTGCAGCTCCCGGGCGAGCTCGTCGAGCGTGCCTGCGCCCTCCCCCACCCGCGCGACCCGCAGCACGATCTCGTCCGGATCGCCCCCGAACACCTCATGGGTGAGGCCCTCCATGTTCGTCAGGTACCGCCCACTGTCGCCGGTCATCGCAGACCTCCCCTTCCGTCGGTGCCACCATCCCCGTCGGTGTCGTTTCCTGCACCCCGGCCAGCGTCTAGGATCTGCGCATGGAATGGTGGTGGTGGCTGATCATCGCGGCGATCGTGGTGATCCTGCTCGGCGCCGGGTTCATGGCCGTGCAGCGCCGGCGGCGCTCGGGCGGCATCGTCGCCGTGCGCAAGCGCCGAGGCAAGCCATGAGCCTGCTGCTGCGGGCCGGTGACCTGATCGGGCGGCCGGTGGTCACCCTGGACACCGCCGTGGACGTCGCCGAGATCAAGGACGTCGTGTTCAGCCACGAGGATGCGAGGGTCGTGGGGTTCAGCCTGAACAAGCGGGGCCGGTTCTCCGGACCGATGAAGGCGGTGTTGCCGTGGTCGCGGGTCGCCGCCCTCGGACGGGACGCGGTCATGATCGCGGATCGCGACGCGCTCGGCTCGGCAGACGACTCCATGGAGGCGGCGACCGGCGGCGAGGACCGCCACATCCTCGGCACCACGGTGATGACCGACGCCGGCAAGGCGCTCGGCACCGTCCGCGACCTGGTCCTGGCCGTCGGCACCGCCGCCGACGTGGTCGGCTTCGAGATCGATGGAGAGGTCGAGGGGCAGCTGCTGCCCGTCGGCGACACGTTCTCCATCTCCGGGACGGCGTTGATGGTGCCTGCCGCGGCAGAGGACTTCCTCCACGACGATCTCTCCGGCTTCAGCAGCGCGGTCACGGCGTTCATGGAGCGCCACACGGCCGAGGGAGGCTAGGGTGCGCCTCACCGACGCCCTCGGTACCACGGTGCTGTCACGCGATGACGCCGAGGAGCTCGGCCGCGTCCGCCATCTGGTCGTCGACGTCGGCAGCCGCCGGATCTCCGCCGTGCACATCGACGGCCGTCGCAAGAAGGCGCTGCTCGTCGACTGGGACGCGCTGTCGGGGTTCGGCCCCGACGCCGTCGTCGTCGGCCCCGGTGACGCGCTGCGCGGGCCGGCCGATGACACCGAGCTCGCGATGGTGGCCGGTGACCTCGACTGGATCGGGCGACGGGTCCTCACCGACCAGGGCAACGACGTCGGCAGCGTGACCGACATCGAGTTCGACCCCGCCAGCGGGGCACTCACCGCGGTGGTCACCGAACAGGGGGCACACGACGCGGAGCGGCTGCGCGCCCTCGGTCCCTACTGCGTCGTGGTGCGCGCGTGAGCGCACGGTGCGGAGCACGGTGCGCAATAGACCCCGGTGCGGTTTCTGCTGCTGCTCGCAACATCACCATTACGGTGCGTGGTCGTTGACCTTCATGTAGGCGCCAGCCTGAGGCACGACCGCGAAGGGACGACGGATGAGCACGGGCGACACCGGTGGCACGGTCGCGGCACGCCTCGGCGGGGGGCTGGTCGATGTCCTCGGGGCCGATGTCGGGTCGGCACGGGAGCGAGCCCGCCGACGCCGGCTGACGACGCTGGCCGCCGTGCTCGGTGTCCCCCTGGCCTTCCTGTGGTGGCGCATCCTGGCGGGGGCCCCGTTCAACATCTTCGCGCTCCCGAACTTCCCCACCGACCCCTACCTGTACATCCTGCCCATCTTCCTGCTCCTCATCGTTGCGCTCGTCGCCATGCCCATGCTGAACGGGCGCTCGCCGCACATGCTGTTCCGACCCGGGCAGATCGATGTCGGGTTCGAGGACGTGAAAGGTCTCGACACCGTCGTCGACGAGGTCGTGAAGACGCTGAACACCTTCCTCGGCTACGCCCTGTACCGCGACCAGCTCGGGGGCAACCCCCGCCGGGGCCTGCTGTTCGAGGGGGCCCCGGGCACCGGCAAGACGCACCTGGCCAAAGCCATGGCCCGGGAGGGCGGCGTGCCGTTCCTGTTCGTGTCCGCAACCAGCTTCCAATCCATGTGGTACGGCGCCACGGCCCGCAAGATCCGTGGCTACTTCAAGGTGCTCCGCAAGACCGCACGCCGGGAGGGCGGCGCGATCGGGTTCATCGAGGAGATCGACGCCATCGCCATGACCCGGGGCGGCATGCAAGCCACCCCCGCTCCGGCGACCGCCCACGCCTGGGGTGGCGCGGCCGGTCTGGTCGCCAACCGGCTGGGCACCAGCGAGGGCACCGGCGGGGTCGTGAACGAGCTGCTGATCCAGCTGCAGTCCTTCGACACCCCGCCGCTGGGGCACCGCCTCTGGAACAGCCTCGCTCGCACGGCCAACGCCTACCTGCCCGCACACCGGCAGGTCCCCGCCCGCAAGGCGGTCTACCACAACATCCTGGTCATCGCGGCCACCAACCGGGCTGACGACCTCGACCCGGCCCTCCTGCGCCCCGGGCGCTTCGACCGCCGCCTGACCTTCGAGCTGCCCGCCAAGGCGGACCGTCGCGAGCTGGTCGACTACTTCCTCGCCGTGAAGTCGCACGCGGCCGAGCTCGACCGCGACGAGCTGCGCGACCAGCTCGCCGGGCAGACGTTCGGCTACACCCCCGTGATGATCGAGCACCTGCTGGACGAGGCCCTGGTCCTGGCTCTCAAGGACGGTCGCGACGAGCTGGCCTGGAGCGATATCGCCGATGCCCGGCTCACCGAGGAGGTCGGGCTCAAGAACCCCACCGCGTACACCGATCTCGAGCGTCGGACGGTCGCCACCCACGAGGCGGGACACGCCACGATGGCCTACCTCGCGGGAACCCGGCGCCTGGAAGTCCTGTCGATCGTGAAGCGACGCGGCTCCCTGGGTCTGCTCGCCCACGGTGACCTCGACGAGGTCTTCACCCGTTCACGCACCGAGATGCATGCGCTCCTGCACATCGCCATGGGTGGGATGGTGGCCGAGGAGCTCTGGTTCGACGAGGCCGGGACGGGTCCGGGCGGGGACCTGGCCTATGCCACCCAGGTCGCCTGCGAGGTGGTGGGTTCCTGCGGGATGGCTGGCTCGCTCGTGTCCCTGGCGGCCGCGCAGGGATCGATGCTGAACAGCACCAACCTCGTCGGGCGTGTCCTCGCCGATCCGGTCATGCGCCCCGAGGTCGACCGGCTGCTCGCCCAGGCGAAGGCCTACGTGCGTGCCTTGCTGGACCGCAACCGGCATCTCGTCGAGGCGCTGCGGGACGCCTTGCTGGAGCGCGACGAGCTGATCGGCGACGAGATCACCGCCGTGCTCAGCGAGGCGGGGGCGCCCGTGCGCGACGGGCTGGTCATGGACCGCCGCCGGCCGGGCACCGACCGCCGCAGCACCGACTGGCTCGTCACGGACGAGCAGCCGGCCGGTGCTACGACGGCTCCCACCGGTGCGACCTAGCGCAGGCCGAGCTGGCTCGAGCACGACGGCCACTGGCCCCAGCCCGAACGTGCCTGGAGCGTCTGGCCGCGCTTGATCTGCTCCTCACGCGGGTGCTCGTGCGGCAAGCCGGTGCCACCGACGCTTCGCCAGGTGGCAGGCAGGAACTGCAGCCCGCCGTAGTACCCGTTGCCGGTGTTCGCCTGCCAGTTGCCGCCGGCCTCGCACTGGGCGAGACGGTCCCACACCGATCCAGCCGCCACGTGCGGCGCCTCCGGTGCGGGTGCGGGCGCCGGGTTCGGCGTCTGCGCGGGCGCGGGGCCGGCGGCGGCGGCGTCCGTGGATGGCGCTGGCACAGGCGCCGGGGTCGACGCCTCCGGGAGGGGGCGGTCCTCCAGCTCGGCGCCGGGTGGGGGGATCACGAGCTCCTGGCCGGGGATGATGAGGTTCGGGTCGGCGATCTCCTCGTTGGCGTTGAAGAGCACCCGCCAGCCGGTCGACGGATCGAGGCCGAAGTCCGCGGCGATGCCCGACAGCGAATCGCCCCGGACCACCTCGTGGTGCTCGGGGTGCTCGGAGGCCCCGGCGGACGTGGACAGGCCGGCGAGGACGAGCGCGACCGCTGATGCGGTCACGCCGACGCGGAGGCGGGTCGGTGTGCGTAGGCCTTGGGGTGCGGTGTGAAGTGGCATGTCTCCTCAGGTGGGCAGGTGTCTGGACGTTCGTCGGGCACGCCGACGCAGCGGCTTTGCAAGCACGAGAGAAGGCTGCGACCCCGCCTGTGGCGGGTGAGCGGTCCGAGAGGCGCCGCCGGTTCAGCATGGGGGGACGGGGGGGGCGCGCGCGACTGCGCGCTGGGATGCGAGCAGCGGATGCGACCCTAGCCACCACGACCGCGTCCGCAGGGGCCAAACCCTGTCCACACGGCCAAGGGCTGCCCGGTCAGCGGGGTGAGCCGCCCCGGTGCACGCGACGCTCAGCCGACCTCGACCGTGACGCGGTGGTGTCCCGTCGCGCCGTCGGGCGCGGGGCGGCTCGGCGCCGACGTCTGGACCGTGCCCTCGCCGTCGGTGGCCCGCACCGTCAGGGTGTGGCGACCCGGGCGGGCGTCCCACTCCCACAGCCACTGTCGCCAGGTGGCCGATCCGAGCTCCTCGGCGAGGCGGGCGGGCTGCCAGTCTCCGTCGTCGACGGCGACCTCGACTCGGCTCACGCCCCGGATCCCGGCCCATGCCACGCCGGCGACCGCGACCCGGCCTGCCGCCACGGAATCACGGTGGGCGGGGACGTCGATGCGCGACTGCGTCTTCACCGGTCCCTCCTTGGACCATCCGCGGGGGACCCAGTAGGCGTCGAACCCGTTCAAGGTGGTCAGCTCGATGGCGGTCAGCCACTTGGTCGCGGACACGTAGCCGTAGAGCCCCGCCACGACCAACCGTGCGGGAAACCCGTGACGCAACGGGAGCGGCTCGCCGTTCATGCCGACCGCGACGAGCGCGTCCCGGCCGTCGAACGCCGCCTCGGTCGGAAATCCCGACGTCCAGCCGTCGGCGGAGCGGCCGACGATCTGGGTCGCGCCCACCTGGACGCCGGCCCGATCGAGCAGGTCGGTGAGTCGCACGCCGCTCCACCGGGCGTTGCCCGCGAGATGGCCCCCCACCTCGTTGGACACGCATAACAGGGTGACGTCCACCTCCTCGTGGGGCATCGCGAGCAGGTCGTCGAACGACAGCGTCAGCGGCCGATCCACCATGCCGGTGACCTGGAGCCGCCAGGTGGCGGGATCAACACGGGGGATGGTCAACGCCGTGTCGATGCGGTAGAAGCTGTCGTTGGGCGTGAACAGCGGACTCAGCCCGTCGACCTCCAGCGCTGTGCCGGCGGGGGGGGTGCCGAGCGCGACCGCCGGCGGGGGCAAGTCGACGCGGGCCCGGGCGACGGTGGCGGCGTTGCGGCTCGTGAGGAGACGCCCCGCACCCGACGAGAGCACCGCGAACGCGGTCGCACCGCCCGCCAGCTGCAGGAAGACCCGCCGGTCGCCCCGGGGCTGCATCGGCTCGGCCGTCGCGGGCTCGTGGTCCGGGTCAGGCTCGTGGGCACCCGCGCCCGGTGCCCGCGCCAACATCCGGTGCAGCAGCGCGAGGGCGACGGCGGCCGCGACTGCGGCACCGATCGCCGCGAGCACCGCAGAGGCTTGCGGGTCGCGGGTCGCCGCGAGCGTGCCCAGCACGGCGAAACCGGCGAACCCGGCGGCGCCCTTCCAAAGCCCCCGTGCTGCCAGGAGGCCCAGCACCGCGCCGAAGACGCCCGCGAGCACGAGCGTCCCGACGACGAGGGCGATCTTGTCCCGAACCCCGAACAGCGCGATGGCAACGTCCTTGACCCCGGCCGGGACCTCGTCGATGACCACGCCGCCGACGGCCACGACCAGCGACGGGGCCCCGGCCACCAGCCCGGCCCACAGCTCGGTCAGCCCCAGAGCCACAGCGGCGGCGACCAGGCCTGCCAGGGCGGCGTATCGTTTGCTCGGACCACCCGCTTCGCCCGTCGCAGAGGGTGCTGGTCGGACTCCGGATGGCGCTTTGACGGACATCGTCCCACCGTACCGGCCCCCTGTCGCACGAGCCTTCGGAAGCGAGGGACTTTACGCGAACATTCGGGCGGGGCATGATCGGCGGCCTGACAGGGCAGGCTCCGGGTTGGCCCCTCCCGTCTTGGGGGACGGCTGGTAGTGCACGACGCTGACCAAGGATGCTGCGCTGGACGCTAGCGACGAGGCCCTCCGCGTCCACTTCCCGACGCTGTCCGGCTTTCGGCCAGGCCAACGGGAGGCGCTCGAAGGCGTGCTCGCCGGGCGGGACGTGGTCGCCGTGCTGCCGACCGGTGGTGGCAAGACGCTCGTCTACCAGCTGGCGGGAGCGGTGCTCGGGGGGACGACCGTCGTGGCGACCCCGCTCATCTCGCTCATGCAGGACCAGGTGCGCCGCCTGCGGGCGGACGCCGGCAACGGCGACCGGCCGAGCAGGATCGAGTCCGTCTCCGGCTCGGTGCGCGGGAACGCCAGGGAGACCTTGCTGCGCGACTTGCAGGCCGGTCGCATCGACGTCGTGTTCGTCACCCCCGAGCAGCTCGCCCGTCAGGACGTGCGCGCGGCGCTGCAGCACACGACCGTCAGCCTGTTCTGCGTCGACGAGGCGCATTGCATCTCCGAGTGGGGGTTCGACTTCCGACCCGCCTATCGCGAGCTGGCCTCGGCCGCCAGCGCCATGGGGCGGCCGCCGGTCCTGGCCCTGACCGCGACCGCCCCGGAGGCCGTGCGACGCGACGTCGCCCGCGAGCTCGACCTCCGCGACCCGATCCTGGTCGCCCGCGGATTCGACCGCTCGAACCTGCACTTCGGGGTCGTGCGTGTCACCGACGTGGAGCGTCGAGACCGCCAGCTCGCGCAGATCCTCGCCGACGTCGGACGGCCCGCCGTGACGTACTGCACCACGCGCCGCGAGGCGGAGGAGACCGCGCTGGCCCTGTTGGAGCTGGGTGTGGCCGCCGGGTACTACCACGGCGGCATGGAGCGCGGCCTGCGCCAGGAGGTACAGGACGCGTTCCTGTCCGACGAGCTCAACACGCTCGATGTCCTCTGCGCGACGAGCGCTTTCGGCATGGGCATCGACAAGCCCGACATCAGGGCGGTCGTGCATCGGACGATGCCCGACTCCCTCGAGGCCTACTGGCAGGAGGCCGGACGTGCGGGGCGCGACGGCCAACCTGCCGACTGCGTGCTGCTGTACCGCCCCGAGGACCGGTCCGTGCACGAGCACCTCCACCGGCGCAGCCGGCCGTCCGAAGCGACGGTGGCCAAGATGGTGCATCTGTTCAGCACGGTGGACCGCGTCAGGCCCGAGGCGGACGTGCTCGCCGACGTCGCCGCCGGCGCCTCGGTCGCCCGTCCCGGAGCGGCTTCACTGCTGGAGGACCTCGGCCGCTTCGGCTACCTGACCGCGTTCAAGAACGGCATCCGCTGGCGGGGCGACCCCGCGGCGGCCATGGAAGACATGGCGGCGCACCAGAACACGCAGGTGCACGTCGAGCAGTCCCGGCTCGACATGGTCTGCGCCTACGCGGAGTCGAGCGCCTGCCGTCGGCGCTACCTGCTCAACTACCTCGGCGACGACTACCACGGGGAGCTGTGCCTGCGGTGCGACAACTGCCTGCGCCGAGCCGAGCAGCGTGACATCGAGGACTGGGACGTCGACGCCCAGAAGGAGCGGGTGGAGGCAGACCGCCACGGGCCGTTCGCCACCGGCTCGGCCGTCAGCCACCCGGAGTGGGGCGCCGGTACGGTGCAGCGCACGGAGGGCGACGTCCTCGTGGTGCGCTTCGACTCGGTCGGCTACCGCTCGATGCACGCCCCCACGGTGGTCGCTCGCAACCTCTTGCAGTCCATGACGTAGGCAGCACCCATCGAGCCGGCCGGCCAGGTGGCCTTGTCGGCTTCAGGACTTATTTGTCTTGAAGCCGACAACGGTCGGTAGTAGGCACGGGCAGGGTCGAAGACTTGCACCGGCGCAGCAGTTAGGTCAGAATATGGACCCATGACCGAAACGCTGCCCTTCTCCGAGGTCAAGGCGCATCTCTCGGCGCTTGCTGAACGCGTGGAGCGCCAGCACGACCGCATCGTCGTGACCCGTCATGGTCGACCTGCCTTCGTGCTCGTCAACCCCGACGACCTCGAGGCGCTCGAGGAGACGGTCGAGGTGCTGCGTGACCCCGAGCTGATGGAGTCGCTGGGGCGCTCGCGACGCGAAGCGCAAGCCGGCAAGACCGTACCCCTGCCTCGGTCGTAGCGCCTGGTGTATGAGGTCCGGATCACGCCGGAAGGCCTTCGTCACCTCGACCGGCTTCCCGAGAAGATCCGCGCCGCTGCAAGAGAGGCGATCCACTCCACCATCGCCACGAACCCCAAGCGGGCCGGCAAGGCCCTGCTCGGCGAACTCGAAGGGCTGCGCTCCGCTCGGCGGGGCGACTATCGGGTCATCTACGAAGCCGACGAAGACCAGCGCGTGGTCATCATCCACCGCGTACAGCACCGCCGTGACGTCTATCGACCGAGATGACACGCCGTCCAGCGGTGCGCCAAGCCGGCCGAACGGGCCGAACAGTCCCAGCAGTCGCAGGCGCACCGCCGGAGTGCGGTCCTACATCCCCAGAACGCGGCGCGAGCACGCACCTCGCCGGGATGATGGGCCGGCGTCAGGGTCTTGACGGCGTTGCCACGCTCCGTGTCAGTGAGGAGCCCTCGACACCGCTGCGGGTGGCCGTCCAACCTTGTGGTGCGGAGGGTAGCCCCGAGGCCGTCGGCCACGGTCGACGCTCGGCTAGGTCGTGGACCTCGTCGAGGGTGCGGACTTGTCCGGCGCCGGCCTTGCCGGGGCCAGCTTGAAGGGCCACGCGGGGACGCCGCAAAGCGCTGGCGAAGGGCTGTCCAGAAACGAGGGATTTTGCGACAGTCGCTCGACGGCTGGCGCCGGGGCATCTGTGACCTCCCCGCCGGCGGCCGGCCGACGCGGCGGCCCGCTCGCGGTGAGGCGTGCTCGATAGGATGGCGTCCTGCCATGCGCACCGATACCGGATCTGACATCACCATCGCCGTCGATGGGGATGTCGGCGCGCCCGGGCGCACGTCCGTCGTCCCGGACGCCGACGATCCGGCGCTGTACCTGAACCGAGAGCTGTCCTGGCTCGAGTTCAACCGCCGGGTGCTGACCAACGCCACGCGCACCGATGTCCCGCTGCTCGACCGGGTGCGCTTCCTGTCGATCCTGTCGCGCAACCTGGACGAGTTCTTCATGATCCGGGTGGCGGGCCTCAAGCGACAGGTCGCCGCCGGGGTCACGGCCCGGTCGCCGGACGGGCAGTCCCCGAGCCAGCAGCTGGCCGCGATCGCGCAGAAGGTCGGCCCGATGGTCGCCACCGCCAGCAGCTGCCTGCACACCGAGGTGCTGCCCGCGCTCGAGCGTGACGGGGTCGCCCTACGGTCGGTGTCTCGGCTGGATCCGAGCCAGCGCTCGTCGCTGGATGCCTACTACCTGGAGGAGGTCTTCCCGGTCCTGACCCCGCTGGCAGTCGACCCGGGTCACCCCTTCCCCTACATCTCCAACCTCAGCCTGTCCCTGGCGGTGACCGTGCGCGACACCGCCTCCAACGAGCGCCACTTCGCGCGCGTCAAGGTCCCCGAGGTCCTCCCCCGGCTGGTCCCGCTGCCCGGCGAGACCGGGTTCGTGGCCCTCGAAGATCTCATCACCGCGCACCTGCCGCGGCTGTTCCCCGGCATGGAGGTCATCGACTCGTGGGCGTTCCGGGTGACCCGCAACGCCGATCTCGACATCGAGGAGGACGAAGCCGACGACCTCCTGATGGCCATCGAGGCCGAGCTGCGCAAGCGCCGCCGCGGGGCCGCCGTCCGATTGGAGGTGGCCGCGGAGACGCCGGACCGGACCGTCCGCCTCCTCCAGGACGAGCTGGACCTGGGGGAGGTCGACACGTACCGGGTGACGGGCCTGCTCGCGCTGGGCGACCTGCGGACTCTGGCTCGTCTGGACCGACCCGACCTGCGCTACACGCCCTGGAGGCCGGTCACGCCGCGGCGACTGGCCGGCGCGCCCCAGCGATCCTCCGCCGCACTGTTCGCCGAGATCCGCCGCGGCGATCTGCTGGTGCACCACCCCTACCACGGCTTCACCTCGACGGTGGAGCGCTTCGTCACGGCCGCCTCCGAGGATCGGGACGTCCTGGCCATCAAGCAGACCCTGTACCGGACGTCCGGTGACTCCCCGATCGTGCAGGCGCTGATCAAGGCCGCGGAGCGCGGGAAGCAGGTGGTCGCCCTCGTGGAGCTGAAGGCCCGCTTCGACGAGGCCGTCAACATCGGGTGGGCGCGGACCCTGGAGAAGGCCGGGGTCCACGTCGTCTATGGCCTGGTGGGCCTGAAGACGCATGCGAAGACCACGCTGGTCGTGCGCCGCGACCACGACGGGATCCGCCGCTACGTCCACCTCGGCACCGGCAACTACCACCGGCGCACGGCGCGCAGCTACACCGACCTGGGCCTCTTCAGCGCCGAGCCGGCCCTGGGTGCGGACGTCACCGAGCTCTTCAACTACCTGACGGGCTATGCGCGCCAGGACACCTACCGCCAGCTGCTCGTCGCGCCGGTCTCCCTGCGCGAGCGCCTCATCGAGCTCATCCAACAGCAGGCGGCGGTGGCCCGGGCAGGGGGGGAGGGCCTCATCCGCGCGAAGCTGAACGCCCTCATCGACCCCCCGCTCATCGCCGCCCTCTACCGCGCCTCGCAGGACGGTGTCCGCATCGACCTCGTGGTGCGGGGCATCTGCGGACTGCGCCCCGGGGTTCCCGGCGTCAGCGAGACCGTGCGCGTGCGCAGCATCGTGGGTCGGCTGCTCGAGCACAGCCGCATCGTGCAGTTCGGCCCCGACGACCTGTGGGTCGGCTCGCCGGACTGGATGCCGCGCAACCTGGACCGCCGGGTCGAGGCGCTGGCACCCGTGCAGGACCCGGCTCTGCGGTCCCAGCTGGTCGAGATCATTGACGCCATGCTGGCGGACAACACCCAGGCGTGGAACCTGCAAGCGGACGGGACCTGGGAGCGCGCCTGCCCGGACGGGGCGGCGCCGTTCGACGCACAGGCCCATCTGGCCGAGCGCGTCGCTGGCGAGGTCCTCGGCTGAGGTCGCCGACCGATCGGCACATCATCCGCCGGGGTCTGGGTGTGCTCGGAGTGGCCATCCGGCTGCAACCGGCGCCCTTTGCCGTCGCCGTCACCGGAGCGGTGCTGTACAGCCTGATGATCGTGGCGGCCGCCTACGTGTTCGGTGCGGTGACCGACCGGCTCATCCTGCCGGCGTTCGCCGCGGGTGTGACCACACGGGCGGCCCTGGCTGTCGCCGCAGCAGCGATCATGGGTGTCTCGGTGGTCAAGGCCGCGGGGATCGTGCTCCGCCGCGTCGCGGCCGCCGCGATGCAGTACCGACTCCAGGGCATCTTCCGCACCCGGGTGACCCGGCAGTACCAGCGCCTGCCGCTGTCCTGGCACCAGCAGCACCGCACCGGCGAGCTGCTCGCCAACGCCAACGCCGACGTCGACGCCACCTTCGCGCCGATCGCAGTCCTTCCGTTCGCTGTCGGCACGGCCTTCCTGCTCGTGATCACCGCGGCGGTGCTCATCGTGACCGACCCGTTGCTGGCGGTTGTCGGCTTCGCTCTCGGGGCGGCCCTGGCGGGCTTGCAGATCCGGTACAACACGCTCGTCAAACCCCCCGCCACCCGTGCCCAGCAGGCCCGGGCGGAGGTCTCGTCGGTGGCCCACGAGTCCTTCGACGGGGCGGTGACCGTGAAAACCCTCGGTCGCGAGGACGAGGAGGCGGCACGCTTCGAGCAGGCGGCCCAGCGCCTCCGTGACGAGCTGATCACCACGGGGCGCCTCCGGGCCGTGTTCGATCCGCTGGTCGAGTCCCTGCCGAACATCGGGGTGCTGGTGGTCCTGCTGGTGGGCACATGGCGGATCAGCCTGGGCGACCTCGCGCCCGGTGAGCTCGTGCGCGTGGCCTACATCTTCACCCTGCTCGCGTTTCCCATCCGCACGATCGGCTTCCTGCTGAGCGAGCTGCCTCGCTCCGTGGTGGGCTGGGAGCGCGTGCAGGGGGTGCTGACGGCACGCGACGAGCTGCCGCACGGCGCGCTGGAGGAGCTCCCCGCGCCGGCCCCGGGCGCCCGCGTCGACCTCGTGTCGGTGTCCTTCGCCCACGCCGACACACCCGTGCTCTCCGACGTGACCGTGCATGCCGGTCCCGGCCGCACGATCGCGGTCGTGGGCCCCACCGGTGCCGGGAAGTCCACGATCGCGGCGCTCCTGGTCCGGCTGGCGGATCCCGACACGGGGTCGGTCCTGCTCGACGCCCTCGACATCCGGATGCTCACCCGACCTGCGGTCGCCCGGCAGGTCGCCGTGGTCTTCCAGCACTCCTTCCTCTTCGACGAGTCCGTCCGGGACAACATCACCCTGGGCGGGTCCTACAGCGACGGGCAGGTGCGTGCCGCAGCGGAGCTCGCGCAGGCGCACGCCTTCATCACCGAGCTCCCCGACGGCTACGAGACGATCGTCGGCGAGCGCGGCGCCACCTTGTCCGGCGGTCAACGGCAGCGCATCGCACTCGCCCGCGCGCTCGTGCGCAACCCGCGTCTGCTGGTCCTTGACGACGCGACATCCAGCGTGGACACGACGGTCGAACGCGCCATCCTGACCGGGCTTCGGGCCGCCGAGCTGCCGGCCACCGTCGTCGTGGTCGCGAGCCGCCGTGCCACCATCGCGCTCGCCGACGAGGTCGTGTTCATCGAGCGGGGCCGCGTCCGAGCGACGGGCCGCCACGACGTGCTGCTCGAGCGCCATCCCGCCTACGCGGTCCTGATGGGTGGCGCCGAACCGGGGCACGGACCGTGACCGACCGGTCGGCAGCGTCGTCCTGGCGCACCCTGCGCCGGGGGCTGGCCCTCTCGCCGGAGTTCCGTGCAGGACTCGGGGTGACCTTGCTGCTCGCGGTCGCCGCCACCATCGGTCGCGTCGTCGTCCCCATCACCATCCAGCTCACCATCGACCAGGGCCTGCTGCGGCCGACCGGACCCGACCCGGCACTGGTCGCCCTCTTCACCGGCAGCGCGCTGGCCTTGGTCGCCCTCACGGCTGCGGCCGGGTACCTCATGATCACGCGGTTGGTCAGATCCGCCGAGACCGCTCTGGCGAACCTGCGCGTTCGGGCGTTCCGCCACATCCACGACCTCTCGCTCCTCCACCACACCGCCGAACATCGTGGCGCGCTGGTCGCGCGGGTCACCGCCGACGTGGACGAGATCAGCCGCTTCATGCAGTGGGGCGGGATCCTGCTCCTGGTCAACATCGGGCAGCTGCTGCTCGCCACCGCGGTCATGGCCGTCTACAGCTGGCAGCTGACCATGCTCGTCCTCGTCACCGTCGCCCCGCTGGCCCTGGTGCTGCGCTGGTTCCAGGACCGGCTGGCCGTCGCCTACGACGCGGTGCGTGCCCGCGTCGGGGAGATGCTGACCGCCATCGGCGAGAGCGTGGTGGCCGCGTCGGTCGTGCGGGCGTACGGGATCCAGGACCGCACGAACCGCCGCATCGCCGCCGCCGTCGACCGCCAGGTGACGGCGGCCTACCGTGCGCACCGGACCGCATCGGTGATGTTCTCGGTGGGGGAGGTGTTCGCGGCACTCGCCACCGCTGGGGTGGTCGTGGGCGGGGTGCTGCTGGGCGTCGGGGGCGGGGCCGGCGTCGGGGGCGGGCTGTCGGCCGGCCAGCTGATCGCGTTCCTCTTCCTCATCACCCTGTTCGTCGGACCGGTCCAGGTCGCGACGGAGGTACTGGACCAGGCGCAGACGGCCATCGCCGGCTGGCGACGCGTGCTGGGCATCCTCGACCTTCCGGCGGACGTCGCCGACCCGGCCCGCACGCCCGGGCACAGCCAGGATATCCCCCCGGGCCCGATCAGCATCCGCTGCTCGCAGGTGTCGTTCACCTATCCGACCCGGGCCTCGCAGGACGGCCCGGCGATCGGTCCGCCCGTCCTGCACGGCATCGATGTGGACATCCCCGCGCAGGCGCGGGTCGCGGTGGTCGGGCAGACCGGCTCGGGCAAGACCACCTTCGCCAAGCTCCTGACCCGGCTGATGGACCCCACCGAGGGACGGATCACGATCAACGGTGTCCCGTTGGACCGAGCGCCCTTCGCGCAGCTGCGCAGACGCGTGGTGATCGTGCCCCAGGAGGGCTTTCTCTTCGACGTGTCCATCGAGGACAACGTGCGCCGCGGCTGCCCGGGCATCACCCGTGCGGGCGTCCGTCAGGCCTTCGCCGAGCTCGGGCTCGCGGGCTGGCTCGACGGCTTGCCCGCTGGACTGGCGACGCAGGTCGGCGAGCGTGGCGAAGGGCTGTCCGCGGGCGAGCGGCAGCTGGTCGCGTTGGCCAGGGCCCATGTCGCCGACCCCGACCTGCTCGTCCTGGACGAGGCCACCTCATCGGTGGACCCGGCCACCGAGCAACGGCTGCACCAGGCCCTGGAGGGCCTGGCGCGAGGACGCACGACCGTGGCCGTCGCACACCGCCTGGCCACCGCCCAGGCTGCAGACGACATCCTGGTCTTCGACCAGGGCCGCGTCGTCCAGCGCGGCCACCACGACCAGCTCCTCGCCGTCCCCGGCGTCTACGCGCGACTGCATGTGAGCGGGACCCTCGGTTCCGACGCCGCCGCCTCCTGAACGCACCCGCCGCTTCGCGACTACCGCCCTCAGTCGCCGGTCTCGGCGATGCGCACGGGGACCAGATCGGCGTAGCCCATCGCGTTGTAGACGAAGCCCTCGAGCCGTTCGCTCACCACCGCGGCGTGCCGGTAGGTGAACAGCGGGACGGCGACCTGGTCGCGGTTCAGGGCCACGTCGGCGGCTTCCGCGAACTGCGCGTGCCGCTCGTCGGTGTCGAGCGTCGCCCGTGCCGCGTCCAGCAGCTCGTCGACGTCGGTTGCCGCGTAGCCCCCGTAGTTGTGGGCGCTCTCACCGGGGCCCCGCGCGGACGAATGCAGGATCGGGAACAGGGCGTTGCCCATCGAAGGGTAGTCCACCGCCCAGCCGAAGCGGAAGAACCCGGCGTCGCCCGCCTCCAACGCGGTCAGGTAGGCCGGGAACTCCTCGGTGCGCAGCTCCAGCCGCACGCCGACCGCCTGCAGGTCTCGCCGCAGCCGGCGGGCGATGCGCTCGTGGCCGCCGCTGCGGTTGAACCACAGGACCAGCCGCGTGATGTCGCGTTCGGCGAAGGTCTCCCGCGCCGCGGCCGGATCGTGCCGGCATGACGGGCACGGGCGGGCGCGAGCGCCCGGGAGGACCGGCGGCACCATGCCACGCGCGACCCGGACGTTGCCGTCCGGGACCGCCTCGACGATCGCCGCACGGTCGATCGCCTGTCTGATGGCCCGGCGCACCTCGACGTCGTCGAACGGCGGCTGGGTCAGGTCGAAGCCGAGGTAGTACAGCACGGGGCGGTCACCGCGGAGCACCCCCGGCCCGGTGTAGCCATCCGGCGATTCACCGAACTCCGCTATCGCGTCGTCCAAGGCCCCCGGCGGCAGCTCGGTGAAGTCGAGCCTGCCCTGCTGGAACGCGAGGTACGCCGTGTCGGGATCCATGCTCTGGAAGACCACCTCGGTCACGGACGGCGCCGTGACCCGGTTGCGCCACCCGTCGAAGGGCGCCACGCGGACGAAGGCCCCCTGCGCCCACGGCTCCGACGCCGCGAACGGGCCGTTGCCGACCGGATGCGCCCGAAAGCCGTCCGGGTCCGCCTCCCACACCGTCCGCGGGAGCGGACCGAGCGCCGGGTGTCCGGCGATCATGGGGAAGTCGGCATTGGGGCGCGCAAGCCGGATCTCGAGCGTGTGCTCGTCCAACGCCGTCACCCCGGCCAACCGGTCGCTCTGGCCCTGGCGCAGTGCCTCGTAGCCCTCGACGTCACGCAAGTGGTAGCCGACCAGGTCGAGCTCCACCGCGAGCGTCCAGGCGAACACGAAGTCGGCGGCCGTGACGGGCGTCTCGCCATCGTGGAAGGTCACCCCGGGCCGCAGCCGGAAGGTCCATGTCGTGGCGTCGTCGTCCGACGCCCAGCTGCGCGCCGCGGACGGGCGCGCCTGCAGGTCGGCGCCGGAGCCAGCCGCCGACCCGGGGGGTGTCCCCCAGGAGGTCAGGGAGTCGAAGAGCGTATCCACCACGGTCAATGCGGCAGAGCCGACCGCCTCGACCGGGACGATCGCTGACGGCTCCCTGATGGCGTAGCGCACCGTCCCGCCGTCAGCAGGTCGCTCGCCGTCCGTCGCCTCCGGGGCGGGTGCCGGCGGCGGGGCCGACTGCGGCGCTGCCGGTGGGGTGGCCGGGCGGCAGGCGGCTCCCGCGAGGATCAGCAGGAGAACCGAGATCGCCAGACGTCGCGGCAACGGGTCTCCGAGTTAAGCCATCCGCAGAGCAAGCACGATCGTGGTGACGGCGAACACGACTCCGGTCACCACCGTCAACCGGTCGAGGTTCTTCTCGACCACGGTGGAGCCAGTCGCCCCGCTCATCGCTCCCCCACCGAACATGTCCGACAGGCCGCCCCCGCGCCCGGACTTCAGCAGGATGAACAGGATGAGCATGAGCGAGACGATCACGTGCACGACGATCACGGTGCCGGTCAACACGACGGAGCTCCCGGGCATGGACGAATGCGCGCCGGTCGCGCGCAGCCCCAGCGTACCAGCGACGGGCGGTCATCGGGTGACGCGAAGACGCCCGGCTGGCGGGGGGTGCGGGCGGGCAGCTAGGACGTGCCCCCGACCAGGAAGAAGCCGACCTGCGGCCCGGAGTCGGAGAGGGTGAAGAGTGGACGCGCCGCCCGCACGCGGCCCTCCCGCTGGAGCGGGTCGAGCTCCCATGAGCGTTGCTCGCCACTGCGCCACAGCATGTGCCCCGGTGCGGGTGCGCTGGTCGTGGGCGTGGCCTGGCGCAGCTGGGCCTGACCCTCCACGCAGGGACACTGACCCCGTTCCGCTGCGGTCGTGGCCAAGGGTTCGAGGCCCGCCGACGCCGCAGCAGCGGTGGTCGAGTCCTGCGCTGGAGGCGCGGCGGGCGGTGCAAGCTGCCGGAAGGTGGCGAAGGCGGGCGACTCCACAGCGGTCGCCGGCTGCGCGGTCAGGTAGGCGAACGCCAGCATGTCCGCGTTGTGCTGGGCGGCGAGCCAGCCGGGGACGGCCAGCGACGCGGTCGTGGCAGCCGCCAGCACCGCTGCGGCGAGCACGGTCTCGGCGCGGCGCCGCCACATCGGGATCGCCGGTGTGCGCGCGATCAGGCGTTCGACCCGGAGGCTGATGACCTTGGCTGCGCCTCGGAGCGGCGGGTCCGCGGCGCCGCCCTCCCCGGCCCCGGCGAGCGCGATCCTGCGTCCGGCCACCGCCGCGCAGGTGACCTGCGGCCCGCGCACGGCTCGGGAGCAGTCCCAGACCTTGAGGATGCCGGAGGCGAGCGCCGCTGGGCGCCCCGTATGGGTGCTCGCCAGCTCGTCGGCACTCTCCTCCTGCTCCCGGCGCAGCCACCCGCCGGCCAGGTGGAGCGGCGGCAGGAAGAAGGTGAGGTCGCGGAAGACGCCCACGACCAACCCCAGCGGCGCGTCTCGACGGCGGATGTGCGCCAGCTCGTGGGCGATCAAGCCTTCGATCTCCGCCGCATCCAGGGTCTGCAGGAGGGCCGGGTCGATCGCCACGACGGGTCGGCGACAACCCACGGTGAGCGCGCCCCCCGGACACGCGTCGAGGAACACGAGCCGCGGGACGCGGACGTCCATGCGCGCGGCGAAGTCGTGGGCCAACGCGACCAGCGAACCGTGGCCGACCGGCGGGCGTGCCCGCCGCAGGAGGCTGCGCACGGCTACCATCCCGGCGACCCGGCGTAGCAGGAGCGCGCCGACGACCAGGACGTAGGCGCCCACGAGCAGGTCCATCTGCCGGTGATGGGACATGACCCGCAGGTCGCCCAGGAGGTCGAGGAACTGCCCTGCCGCTCCCCCCGTGGCCGCCGCGGTCGTGACCCACAGCTGGGGCAGATAGGTCTCGGCGTCGCGGAGGGAGGCGAGACCGGCCAGGGCTGCCGTCAGGACGGGTGCCAGGATCAGCAGCCGGCGGGCGCGGCTGCTGCGCACGACGCCGCAGCGCACCATCAGCGCCGCCAGCGCGAGGGCGGCGAGCGAGCCGAGCAGGGCGCGGACCGCGAAGGACTCAGTGACCAGCGAGAGGAGAAACCCTCCCTGGCCGTCCGCCGACGGTACCGGCGGCACTATCCCTCCTGTTCACGCAGCCGGTTGATGCGGTCCCGCAGCCCTTCCAGCGCAGGGGCATCCGTGTCGTCGTCGATGACCTTGACGAAGTAGCTCATGGCCGGCTCGGGGAAGGAGTCCACCAGCCAGTCGACGACGGAGGTCACGGTGGAGCGGGCGTACTCCTCGCGCGACAGGCTCGGCAGATAGCGATGCGCCAGCCCAGACGTGTCGCGATCCAGCAGACCCTTCGAGGCCAGCCTGGCCATCGTGGTCATCACCGTGGTGTAGGCGATGTCGCGCTCCTTCTCGAGCTCGGCGTGGACGTCTCGTACCGTGGTCTCCCCGAGGCGCCAGACCGTCTCCATGACCGCGGTCTCCAGCGGTCCCAGCAGCCCGTCGAGCTGGCCTCTTCGCATGCCCATGGTGCGCCTCGTATCTGGTGTCGTCACTCGTGGTCCTCGGCCACCGACCATCCTAGTGGGCGGCGGCCGGCGTGCCCAGTCTCTCCGGAAGCTCGAGCTAGAGCCGGTGGTGGCGGCAGATGACCGCGAAGTCCTCGGCGTCGGTGCTCGCCCCGCCGACCAGTGCGCCGTCGATGTCCTCGCAAGCCATCAGCGCACCCACGTTGCCGGGTTTCACGGACCCGCCGTACTGGATCCTGACGGTTGCCGCGGCATCCGCGCCCGCGACGTCGGCGACCGTGCTCCGCAGGACGGCGCACATCTCCTGCGCATCATCGGGGGTCGCGATCCGCCCGGTCCCGATGGCCCAGATCGGCTCGTAGGCCAGGACCATCGCGCCCACCTGCTCGTCGGTCACCCCCTGCAGGCACGCCTTGACCTGCCCGACCACGACCGTCTCCGCCTCGCCGCTCTCGCGCTGCTCGAGGCTCTCCCCCACGCAGAGGATCGGCGTCATGTCGTGCGCCAGGACGGCCCGCAGCTTGCGGTTGACCACGTCGTTGGTCTCGCCGAAGAGGGTGCGCCGCTCGGAGTGGCCGCAGATCACGTACCGGCACTTGAGACGGGCGAGCATGGGGGGACTCACCTCACCGGTGAACGCCCCGTCGGTCTCCCAGTGGCAGTTCTGCGCCCCGAGTCCCAACGGCAGCTTGTCGCCCTCGATCAGTGTCTGCAGGCTGCGCAGCGCGGTGAAGGGCGGGATCACGACGATCTCGTTGGCGGCGTAGTCGCCGGCCTCGAGGTGGTAGACGAACTGCTGGACCAGCGCGATGGCCTCGAGGTGGTCGAGGTTCATCTTCCAGTTGCCCGCGAGGATCGGTCGGCGGCTCATCCGGCACTCCCTTGGCGCAACGCGGCGACACCGGGCAGGTCGATGCCCTCGAGGAACTCCAACGAGGCACCACCCCCGGTCGACAGGTGGGAGACCTGCTCGGCCAGCCCGAGCTTGCGCAGGGCTGCCGCGCTGTCACCGCCGCCGACCACGGTGAAACCGGGGCAGGCTGCGACGGCGCGGGCCACGCCCTCGGTCCCGGCCGCGAATGGCTCCCACTCGAAGACGCCCATCGGCCCGTTCCAGAGGACGGTCTCGGCGTCGGCGATGGCCGCAGCGAAGCGCGAGATGCTGTCCGGGCCGATGTCCAGCCCCATCCAGCCCTCGGGGATGCCGTCGGCGGAGACCCGCTGGTGCGCGGCATCGGCGGCGAAGGTCTCCGCCGCGATGATGTCCACGGGCAGCAGCACCTCCACGCCGGTGTCGGCGGCGCGCGTGAGCAGCCCGGTGACGTCGTCGAGGCGGTCGGCCTCGACGCGGCTGGCGCCGATCGCGTATCCCTTGGCCTGCAGGAAGGTGAAGCACATGGCACCGCCCACGAGCAGCCGGTCGACCCGGGTCAGCAGGTTGTCCAGCACGCCGAGCTTGTCGGAGACCTTGGCGCCGCCGATCACGGCGGTGAACGGCCGCGGCGGGTTGTCGAGCAGGCGTGCGAGCGTGCCGACCTCGCGGGACAGCAGGTCACCGGCCACCGCCCGGCCCACCAGGGGCGGGACGCCCACGATGCTCGCGTGCGCCCGGTGCGCAGCCCCGAACGCGTCGTTGACGTAGCAGTCGCCCAGTGCGGCGAGGGCATCCGCAAACTGGGGCTCGTTCGCCTCTTCGCCGGACTCGAAGCGCAGGTTCTCGAGCAGCAGGACCTGCCCGTCGTCCAGGGCTTCCACACGAGCGCGGGCATCGGGGCCGACCACGTCGCGGGCCGCGGCAACGGGTGTCGCGAGCAGGTCGGCCATGCGATCGGCCACCCGGGTGAGTCGCAACGCGTCGTCGACCTGTCCGCCAGGGCGCCCGAGATGGCTCATGACGATGACACGGGCGCCCTTGTCCCGCAGGTGGCGGATGGTGGGGAGGGACTCCTCGATGCGCAGGTCGTCGGTGACCTGCCCATCGTGCAGGGGCACGTTCAGGTCGGACCGCACGAGGACCCGTTGCCCCGCCGGCTCCAACGTGTCGAGACCCGGTATGGCGGTGATGTCGCCCACAGTCCTACAGCCGCTCGCCCACGTACGCGGTGACATCGAGCAGTCTGCAGGCGTAGCCCCACTCGTTGTCGTACCAGCCGAGGGTTTTGACCATCGATCCGTTGGCCATGGTGGACAGGCCGTCCACGATGCAGCTGTGCGGGTTGCCGACGATGTCGGTCGACACGATCGGATCCGTGGTGAACTCCAGGATGCCCGCCATCGGGCCCTCAGCCGCCGCCCGGAAGGCCTCGTTGACCTCGTCCACGGTCACCTCGCGCCCCAGCACCGCCACCAGGTCGGTGAGCGAGCCGTCCGGCACCGGCACCCGCAGGGCCATGCCGTCCAGGCGCCCCTTCAGCTGGGGCAGGGACAGGGCCGCGGCCTTGGCCGCCCCTGTGGTGGTCGGGATGATCGACAGGGCGGCGGCGCGGGCCCGCCGCAGGTCCTTGTGCGGCTGGTCGTGCGACCCCTGGTCGTTGGTGTAGGCGTGCACCGTGGTCATGAAGCCCTGCTGGATGCCGCCGAAGTTGTCATCGAGGACCTTCGCCAGGGGCACGATGCAGTTCGTGGTGCAGCTGGCGTTGGAGATGATGTGGTGGGCGCTGGGGTCGTAGTCCCCCTCGTTCACGCCCATCACCACGGTGACGTCCTCCTCCTTGGCCGGCGCCGAGATGATGACCTTGCGGGCACCCGCCTCCAGGTGCTTGGCCGCCTTGTCCCGTCCGGTGAACAGCCCCGTGGACTCGATGACGACGTCGACGCCGAAGTCCTTCCAGGGCAGGGCTCCGGGGTCGCGCTCCGAGGTGACGGTGATCTCGCGGCCGTCGACGACGATGCGATCGTCGCCCACCTCCACCGTCCCGGCGAACCGCCCGTGCACGCTGTCGTAGCGCAGGAGATGGGCCAGCGTCCCGGGGTCGGCGAGATCGTTGACGGCGACGATCTCCACGTCCGTCGGTCGTTCCTTCGCCGCGCGCAGGAAGTTGCGCCCGATACGTCCGAATCCGTTGATACCCACGCGGATGGCCATGTGCGGTGTCCTTATCTGTCTCTGTCGAGCGGGTCACGCCGAGCTTGTGACGCCCCGGTGTCGGCCGGTCACTCTACCGAACCTGGCGCCACCTCCAATTCCTCGGCAACGGCAACCAGCGCAGCCAGGCGGCGGTGGACGGTCGACTTGCCCACCGGAGGGTCGAGGAGGGCACCGAGGTCTGCAAGGCTGGCCTCCGGGCTCGCGAGGCGCGTGAGAGCGACCGCCCGCACCTCCTCCGGCAGGTCTGCCCACCGCGGGCTGCGCATGACCCGCTCGATCGAGGCGGACTGGCGCGACGAGGCCACCACGGCGCGGGACACGTTGGCCCGGTCGGCGTTCGCGGCACGGTTGGCGTCGCCGCGCAGCTCCCGGCGCAGCCGCTCTCCGTCCCACTGCAAGAACGCGGTATGTGCACCGAGGCGTGCGAGCAACGCACCGATCGCGGCCCCGGACTTGGCGGTGACGCGCCACCCGTCGTGCTCGCAGGCCCTGACCCCCGCGACGCCGAGACGGGCCATCAGCCCGGCGAGTCCCCGGGCCGCGGCCTCGCCGGGTGCGCGCACCTCGACATGGGCGGCACGCCGAGGAGCGGAGAGGCTCCCCGCGACCATCAGCGCACCCCGCACGTAGGCGGCCATGCCGTCGCGCGACCCGGTCAGGCGCGACGCGATGCCCCCGACCGGCAGCCCGTCCTCGTCCAGGATCCCCAGTGACGCAGGGGGCGGGGCGTCCAGGCGCAGCCGCACGACGGTGACGCCGCGCAGCCCTGTCGGCCGGTGCACCTCCAGGTCCGGCGTCACCGCCAGCACCTCGGTCAGCGTCGCGCGCAGGCGGCGCCCGACGGCCCCCACATCGGTCTCGACCAGGTACCCCACGCCGGACTGGCCCCGGATGTGCAACGCTCCGCCGAATCGCAGCATCGCGGAGGCCTCGGCCAGCCGCTCGGGCTCGCTACCGCGCTCGCCACGGGCGAGCTCCTCGCGGACCTGTCGGGTGAAGGTCACGTGCGCAGCGCGGCCCGGTGGGCCACCGGCGCCAGGGCGCGGGCCAGCAGGGACGGGTCGTGGGTGGTCCCCGCCCGACCGTCCGCACCGCGCATGACCACATCGGCACAGATGACGGCGCGGACGCTCGGGCTGCGCAGCTCCACCCCCAGCGGCTGCCCGCCGCCTGCACCCGCCGGACCGGCGTGCAGGACCACGGCATCGAGGACGAGGCCGGGCACGTGGGCGACCAGCGCGTCGACGTGGGCCTGGGCGGACAGGCCGGTGGTCTCACCCGGCTGGGTCAGGATGTTCGCCACGTACACCACGTGGCCCCGGCACGCCTCGAGCGCCTCGGCCAGACCCGGCACCAGCAGGGTCGCGATCACGCTGGTGAACAGGCTGCCGGGCCCGATCACCACGAGGTCGGCGGAGCGGACGGCCTCGGCCGCGTCGGGGGTCACACTGGGGTCGTCCGGGTCCAGCCAGACGCGCTCGATGCGGCCCTCTGCCGCCGCGACCCGGACCTGTCCCTCGATCTGGCGACCGTCGACGCGCGCCTTGAGCTCCACGGCGCTCGTGGTGCTTGGCAGCACCCGACCGGCGCAGTCCAGCAGCGCCGCGGCGCCATCGAGGGCCCGGACGAAGTCGCCGTCGGCCTGCTCCGCCAGGGCCACCAGGAGCAGGTTCCCCAGTGCGTGGCCCTGGAGCTGCCCACGGGTGAACCGGTGCCCGAGCGCCGCGGAGAGCGCACGGTTGCGCGCGAGGGTCAGCAGGGCCATCCGCAGGTCGCCGGGGGCGATGATGTCGAGCTCCCGACGCAGGCGACCGCTCGACCCCCCGTCGTCCGCAGCGGTCACGACCGCGGTGGGCTCCACGTCCAGCTGTCGCAGGGCCCGCAGGGCGCCGGCGAGTCCGTGGCCGCCCCCGATGGCGACGACGCGGGCGGCCGGACGGGGAGCCGATCGGGTCATTCCTTGAGCCGATCCCGGTGCTCGACCCGGACGGCCACGCCGAGCGAGCGGATGTGCGCGGCCAGCTCCTCGCCGAGGACCACCGACCGGTGCTTGCCGCCGGTGCAGCCCATACCGACGGTCAGGTAGTGCTTGCCCTCCTTCACGAACGCGGGGACCATCACGTCGAACAGGGCGAAGAGCCGCTCCAGGAACTCGGCCGTCTCGGGCTGTCCCATGACGAACGCCCGAACCGGGTCGTCCAGTCCGTTGTACCCCCGCAGCTCCTCCCGCCAGTGCGGGTTCGGCAGGAAGCGCACGTCCATGAGGATGTCGGCGTCCCGCGGGGTGCCGTTCTTGAAGCCGAACGTGACGACGTTGGCCACGAGCTGGTCCTCGACACCCGTGCCGAAGGCATCGACCAATCGATCACGGAGCTCGTGCACGTTGGTCTCGGTGGTGTCGATCACCAGGTCCGCTTCCGCACGCAGGTCGGCGAGCAGCTCGCGCTCCCGGGCGATGCCGTCACCGATGCGGTCCTGGCCCGACAGGGGATGCGCGCGGCGCGCGGCCTCGTAGCGCTGGACCAGCGCGTCTTCGCTGGCCTCGAGGAAGAGCACCCGAGGCGCCAGCTCCCGTTCGCGCAACCCCGCGAGCGCATCCCGCAGGTCACCGAAGAACTGCCGCCCCCGCACGTCGACGACCAGCGCCACCTGGTCGACGGACGACCCCGGCGCGGTGGCGAGGTCCACGACGCGCCCGATCAGCGACGGCGGCAGGTTGTCGATCACGAAGTAGCCGATGTCCTCCAGCACCTTGGCAGCGGTCGTGCGCCCGGCCCCGGACAGCCCGGTGATGATCGCGAGGCGGGGCCCCGTGCGTCGGCGGTCGGTCGGCCGTGGCGGCATGGGAGCGCTCATGCGTGGGCCCGGTCCCCGCCCCGCGACAGATGCGCGTGGATGACGCTCGCCAGGGTCTCGGAGATGCCCTCCACCTGCGCGAGCTCGTCGAGGCTGGCTTCCCGAACCCGCCTGAGGGAGCCGAAGTGGCCGAGCAGCGCGCGGCGGCGGGCCGGCCCGATCCCGGGGATGTCGTCGAACGCCGACGCGGTCATCTCCTTGCCGCGCACGCTGCGGTGATAGGCCACCGCGAAGCGATGCGCCTCGTCGCGGATGCGCTGGACCAGGTACAGGGCCTCGCTTGAGCGCGGCAGGACGACCGGTTCCGATCGGCTCGGCAGGAAGATCTCCTCCATCCGCTTCGCCAGGGAGCAGACGTCGACGCCTTCCACCCCGAGCTCGTCCAACGCGTTCACCGCAGCCGAGAGCTGGCCCTTGCCACCGTCGATCACCACGAGGTTGGGCGGGTAGGCGAAGCGGCCGCGTTCGGACACGGGCCTGGCCGCCTCCTCGAGGTAGTTGCGAAAACGCCGGGTGATCACCTCTCGCATCATCGCAAAGTCGTCCTGTCCCTCGACGCCACGGATCTTGAACCGTCGGTAGTCGGACTTGCGCGGCAGGCCGTCCTCCATGACCACCATGGACGCCACCGAGTTGGTGCCCTGCAAGGTCGAGATGTCGTAGCACTCGATGCGCAGGGGGGCTTCGGCGAGCCCCAAAGCGTCCTGCAGCTCGTGCAGCGCCTGGCTGCGAGCCGTGAAGTCCTTCGCCCGCTTGAGCTTGTGCTGGTGGAAGGCCTCGACGGCGTTGTCCCGAACGGTGTCGAGGAAGGCCCGCTTCTCCCCGCGGACCGGGACCCGGATGGCGCAGGGGCCGCCGCGGAGCTCGCTGAGCAGCTCCTCCAACGTCGCCTGGTCCGCGGGGGGGACCGGGACGAGCACCTCGCGGGGCACGTCCTCGTCGCGCTCCATCGCCAGCTCCAGGAGAAAGCGCCCGACCAGCTCACCGGCGTCGAGGTCCTCGACCTTGTCCACAGTCCAGCCCTTGCGTCCGACGACCCGTCCCTTGCGGACGAAGAACGCCTGGAACGCCGCCTCGAGGTCGTCGTCGTGGTAGTGGACGGCGTCGAAGCTCTCCGGCCGGGCGGTGACCATCATGTGCTTCTCCAGCGCCCGGCGAACCGCGGTGAGCTGGTCGCGGATGCGCGCTGCGGCCTCGAAGTTCAGCTTCTCGGCCTCGGCGGTCATGCGCGCCTCGAGGCCTTCGAGGGTCTCGCCGGTGTCGCCCTCCAGGAAGGCGATGAGCTCGTCGACGAGGTCGCGGTGCTCGTCCTCGCTGACCTTGCCGACGCAAGGGGCGGCGCAGCGCCCGATGTGGTGCAGCAGGCACGGGCGTCCGGTGCGACGGCAGCGGTCGAACACGCCCTGTGAGCACGTGCGGACCGGGAAGACCCGCAGCAGGAGGTCCAACGCCTCACGGATCGCGTAGGCGTGGGCGTAGGGCCCGAAATAGCGGGTGCCGTCCTTGCGGGGGTTGCGGCGCACCATCGCCCTGGGGACGTCGTCCTGCACGGTGACGGCCAGGTAGGGGTAGCTCTTGTCGTCGGTGTAGCGGACGTTGTAGCGCGGCAGGTGCCGCTTGATGAGGTTGTACTCCAGGTGCAGGGCCTCGACCTCGTTCGCGGCGACGATCCACTCCACGCCGGCGGCCGCTTCGAGCATCGCCCGGGTGCGCTGCGGGATCGCCCCCCACGCACCGAAGTAGCTGGCCAGCCGAGCACGCAGGCTCTTGGCCTTCCCGACGTAGAGCACCCGCCCGCGGGCGTCCCGCCACAGGTAGCACCCCGGCTCCGTCGGGATCGTGCCGGGGTCCGGTCGGAACGTCAGCGCAGGGTTGGTCGTGGTCATGGCGACACCCATTGTCGCACCCACTCCGGCCGGCACCCGAAGGGCTTGCGGCAGCCGTCCGGAACTGGTGATTGCAGTGGAGCGCCGAAACCCCGATGATGCGGCGAACACTCGCGTGCGGCATGAAGGGTTGGTCGGGATGGGGATTGCGGCATTCGCTCTGATCGGGGTCGTCGTCGGTGTGTTCATGCGGGCCTTGATGCCCCATGACGATCCTGGCGGTGTGCTGTTCACCGCCGTGATCGGCCTCTTCGGCGGGCTCGCCGGCGGCGTCTTCGTGGCCCTCATCGTCGGGATGGATCCGACCGTGCAGTTCTTCGACCTCCTCGCGTGGGTGGGTGCGCTCGCCGGCGCCGTCGTGATCCTGACGTTCTACAAGCTGATCAGCACACAGGGCTGACGGGCGCCGCATCCGGTCGGCGGTCAGCACCCTCGACGGTCGCTGCGCGACCGCCACACCCGGCACAGCAGAGAATCGCCTGCGCAAGCTCCGGCGAATCATGGCATCAGAGCAAGCTGGTGAGGAACTTGCCGGTGTAGCTCTGGCCGACCCTGGCGACGTCTTCGGGCATGCCCTCGGCGACCACCGCCCCGCCTCCGGACCCGCCTTCGGGGCCGAGGTCGATGATCCAGTCGGCGGTCTTCACCACGTCCAGGTCGTGCTCGATGACGATCACCGTGTTGCCCTTGTCGACCAGGCGGTGCAGGACGACCAGGAGCTTGTTGACGTCGTCGAAGTGCAGCCCGGTGGTGGGTTCGTCCAGGATGTAGACGGTCTGCCCCGTCGCGCGCTTGCGCAGCTCGCTGGCCAGCTTGACCCGTTGCGCCTCCCCGCCCGAGAGCGTCGTCGCCGGCTGACCGAGGCGGACGTAGCCGAGCCCGACATCGTTCAACGTCTCCATGTGGCGGGTGATCGCCGGGATGTTCGCGAAGAACGCGACGGCCTGTTCCACGGACATGTCCAGCACCTCGCTGATGGACTTGCCCTTGTAGTGGACCTCCAGGGTCTCGCGGTTGTAGCGGGCGCCCTTGCAGACCTCGCAGGGCACGTAGATGTCGGGAAGGAACTGCATGTCGATCTTGAGAGTCCCCTCCCCTGCGCAGGACTCGCAGCGGCCGCCCTTGACGTTGAAGCTGAACCGCCCCGGCTGGTACCCGCGGACCTTGGCCTCCTGGGTGGAGGCGAAGAGCTTGCGGATGTGGTCGAACACCCCGGTGTAGGTGGCGGGGTTCGACCGCGGGGTGCGCCCGATGGGTGACTGGTCGATGCCGACCACCTTGTCCACCTGCGCGAGACCGTCGATGCGCCGGTGCCGTCCCGGCACGACCTTGCTGGCGTAGACGTGACGCAGCAGGCCCCGGTGGAGGATGTCGTTGACGAGCGTGGACTTGCCCGAGCCCGAGACCCCGGTCACGGCCGTGAACGTGCCCAGGGGAAACCGCACGTCGAGCCCCCGCAGGTTGTGCTCCTGCGCCCCGCGCACGACGAGCTCACGACCGGGGGTGGTCGCCCGCCGTTCGGCGGGCACCGCGATCTCGCGGCGACCCGACAGGTACGCGCCCGTGTGGGACCGCTTGTTGCGCTTGAGCCCCGCCAGGCCACCGGAGTGCACGATCTCGCCGCCGTGCTCCCCCGCTCCCGGACCGATGTCGACGAGGTGGTCGGCCGCCTCGATGGTCGCCCGGTCGTGCTCGACCACGATCACGGTGTTGCCCAGGTCGCGCAGGCGGATGAGAGTCTCGATCAGGCGCTCGTTGTCACGCTGGTGGAGCCCGATCGAGGGCTCGTCGAGCACGTACAGGCACCCGACCAGGCCCGACCCGATCTGCGTCGCCAGCCGGATGCGCTGCGCCTCCCCGCCGGCGAGCGTGCCTGCCGCCCGGTCCAGCGTGAGGTAGTCGAGCCCCACGTCGAGCAGGAACTGCAGGCGGGCACGCACCTCCTTCAAGATGCCCTCGGCGATCAGTGCCTCCCGGGCCCCGAGCTCGAGCGCCGCGAAGAACTCCTGCGCGTCACCGACGGACTGGGCGCATGCCTCGGCGATGTTCTTCCCGCCGACCGTGACCGCGAGCACGAGCGGGCGCAGGCGCGCCCCCTTGCAGTCGCTGCACGGCACCTGGCGCATGTACGCCTCGATGCGCTCCTTGGTGTGCTCGGACTCCGTCTCGGCGTGCCGGCGCAGCAGCTGCGACACCACCCCCTCGTACACCGCTTGGTACTGGCGCTTTCGTCCCCAGCGGTTGGTGTACCGCACGTGCACGCGGGCCTTGCCGGGGAGTCCGTGCAGCAGCTTGCGGCGGTCCGCGGCCTTGATCTTGCGCCACGGGGTGCGCGGGTCGAGCCCCAGGTGCTCGGCGACGGCCCGGAGCAGCTGCTCGTAGTACGTCGACGTGCTGCCCGTCGCCCACGGGAGGATGACACCCTCTTCCAGCGAGAGGTCCTGGTCGCCGATCACCAGCTCCGGGTCGACCTCCAGACGGGTGCCGAGCCCATGGCAGGTCTGGCAGGCGCCGTAGGGGGTGTTGAAGGAGAAGTTGCGGGGCGCCAGCTGGTCGAAGGAGAGCCCGCAGCGCGCGCAGGCGAGGTGCTCGGAGAACGTGAGGTACTCCGCTGGGTGGTCGGGGTCGTCGCGGGCGGGCAGGACCTCGATCGCGGCGATGCCGTCGGCGAGGCGGAGGGCCGTCTCGATCGAGTCAGCCAGGCGCCGGCGGATGCCGGGCTTGGCCACCAAACGGTCGATGACGACCTCGATGGTGTGCTGCTCGTATCGGGGCAGCGGTGGAGGATCGGCGAGGTCGATGACGTGCGGCTCGTTGGGGCCGCTGGTCACGCGAGCGCGGGCGAAACCCCGTCCGGAGAGGTCGGCCAGGAGCTTCTCGTAGTGGCCCTTACGCCCCCGCACGACCGGGGCGAAGACCTGGAACCGGGTGCCCTCCGCCAGCTGCTCGACCTGGTCGATGATCTGCTCTGCCGTCTGCCGCTCGATGGGCTGGGCGCACTCCGGGCAGTGCGGAACGCCGATGCGGGCATAGAGCAGACGCAGGTAGTCGTAGATCTCCGTGGTCGTGCCGACCGTGGAGCGGGGGTTGCGGCTGGTCGACTTCTGGTCGATCGAGATCGCCGGAGACAGACCCTCGATGAAGTCGACGTCGGGCTTCTCCATCTGTCCGAGGAACTGGCGCGCATAGGCGGACAGGGACTCGACATACCGCCGCTGACCCTCGGCGTAGATCGTGTCGAAGGCGAGGCTCGACTTGCCAGACCCCGACAAGCCGGTGAAGACCACCAGGGCATCCCTGGGGATCTCGAGGTCGACATCCTTCAGGTTGTGCTCGCGCGCGCCGCGGACCTGCAGCGTGTCACGGCTCGGGGGGCTGGGCACGACAGTAAGGACTCCGCGTCGGTGGGTGAACGCCGTGCGAGGAAGTGACCGGCTGGTCGCACCTGGGGGATTCTACCGGCGAGCGAAGGGAAAGGCTCCACGCATGAACGACGACTACACCGGTCACGTCGAGCCCGGCGGCGCAGCGGCCGCCCGCTTCGTCGACATGGACGGGGCCCGGGTCGAGGTGCGCAAGCTCTCGGTGGGTCCCATGGACAACAACGCCTACGTCTTGCGGGACACGGCCTCGTCCCAGGCGCTGCTGATCGACGCCGCGAACGATGCCGACCGTCTGCTCGTCGAGCTCGCGGGCCTGGAGCTGGTCGGGATCGTCACGACCCACGGCCATCGTGACCACTGGCAGGCCCTCGGTCCCGTGGCCGCCGCCACGGATGCCCCGGTCTACCTGCATCCCGCCGACGAGGACCTGGTGCCCCGCGAGGCCGAACGGGCCCTGGCCGACGGGCAGCGCATCGGGTTCGGCGCCGCCGAGGTCGCCGTCATCCACACCCCCGGCCACACGCCGGGGAGCAGCTGCCTCCTGCTCGGCCGGTGCCACCTGTTCACCGGTGACACCCTCTTTCCCGGCGGCCCCGGGCGGACAACAACTCCGCAGGACCACGAGCGGATCATGGACGGGCTCGAAACCCAAGTCTTCGGCCGGCTCCCGGATCACACTTGGGTGTACCCCGGCCACGGCGACGACACCACCCTCGGCGCAGAACGCCCGCACCTGGCCGACTGGCGCGAGCGTGGGTGGTAGGACGAGCCGACGGACGCTCGTGAGGGCCCGAGAACCGAGGGTTGTCAGCGTGGTTTTCGTCAGACAGAATAGAACGACACGGACCATCTCGCGCCCGTCCGCGGTACCGCACGCTGTTCGAGGAGGAGCCACGATGAGCGACGACGTCCGCTACCCCGTTCGAACGGCTTCTGGCCGTGAGCTGACCGAACAGGACGTGGAGCAGCTCGCCGACGAGTTCGAACGCGACGACGTGCCTGCGCGGGTCGTCGGCCGCCTCGGCGACGTCCGCCGCGGTCGACCATCGCTCACGGGGCGCGCGGCGGCCTCGCCACGCGTGTCCTTCCGGACGACCGACGACCTGCGAGCGCGGGCGGAGGACCGCGCGACTCGCGAGGGCAAGACCGTCAGCCAGGTCGCCCGCGAGGCGCTCGAGAGCTACCTCGATGCGGGGTAGTTGTCCGCTGACCGGCACCGCGCGGTTCCCCGGCGGTCATGGGCGCCCCGGTCACGGTGACGACACCACCCTCGGGGCGGAGCGCGGGTCCCTCGACCAGTGGCAGGCTCGCGGCTGGTAGCACTCGCTGCCGATGACCGCTGCGACGCGCCGAGCGGGCCAACGCCATGGTTGTCAAAGGGTGCAGATTTTCTGAAGGGACGTCTGGGTGGGGCGGAGCCTGTGACGGGCTAG
>JBBDQS010000078.1 GCA_040905805.1 Egibacteraceae bacterium
AGCGGCTGACACCAGCGACGTTCGACGCGGTCACCACCAACCGCTCGCACCTGGCCACCACCACCGTCAACGCCCGGGCCGCGCAGTTGCTGTCGCGCGAGTACGGCGGCGAGGTCGCCCCCCGCACGATCGCCGCGCTGTCCAAGTACACCTACCTCACCTCGGTCACGTTGGGCCGCGACGTCACCCCGCCGTTTCACGTGCGCGGTGTGCCGGTCGACGAACTGTGGGCGCATTGCTACCACCCCGAGGCGATCGGCGACCTGGACGCGGCGGTCGACCGCACCGCCGGCCGTCGACCCATCCGCGACACCGCCGCCGAGCTCGACACCCTCGACGGGCGGATCCTCGAGCATCTGCAGGCCCGTGGCCGCCGCGACGGCCCGGCACCAGCAAGCGGTGGTGCGCCGGGCAAGGCGACGCGCGGGTCCGGGCGCAGCGACGACGCGCTGATCTACGACCCAGCCGAGACAGGAGGGCCGCGATGAGCGCCAACCCGCCGACGATCACCCCACCCACCCGCCCGCTGCGCGCCGGCGAGATCGAGGTGTTGGAAAGCATCTACGCCCACCGGCTGCTGACCACCCACCAGCTGTGGGAGTTGCACACCCCGGCTGGGGAGACCCGGGACCCCAGCTGGATGCGTCACATCGTCGCGCATCTGCGCCGTCGGGGCCTGGTGCGCAGCACCCGCTGGCGCGGCGACAGGCAGCTGCGCTGCTGGTATGTCACCGAGGCCGGCGCGGACACGATCGAGGCGGTCACGACCCGGCTGCGCAGCCGGCGGGTGCTGCTGACCGCAGACGGCGCCGCCGGCATGCACCAAAGCCACACCCTCGCGGTCAACGACGTCGGCATTGCGTTCGCGACCTGGGCGAAGACGCTCGGCCACGAGTGCGGACATCTGGCGTGGGAGAACGAGGTCGCCCACCGCATCGGCGACGGCAACCGGGGGGTGCGCGGCGGTGACCTCCTGGTCGCCGACGCGATGCTGCACTACGCCGCGCTGGTGGGGGGGCGCACCACGCTGCTGTACCGCTTCGTCGAGCTCGACCGGGCGACGATGAGTGTGCAGGAGCTGGGCGAGAAGCTGCGCCGCTACGTCACCTACGAAACCTATGTGCCCCGCGACGCACACGACGGCCGTCCCGCCTGGCAGCAGCGCTATCCCGGCATGCCCGGCGTGGTCCTGGTGCTGACCGGCAAGCCCCGCCGCCTGTTGGAGCGCCGCCGGGCGATGCTGTTCGCGGTGTGTCACCTGGACCCGACGATCCGGGAGGCGATCGACCAGGGACGAGCACCCAGTGTTTCGGTGGTGCTCCTCGAGGACCTGCAACGCGAGGGCCCGTTCGCCGGCGTGTTCCTCCGCCCCGGCGCGCCCGACACCCCGGTGAACGTGATCGGTCGTCCTGTGCCCGCTACCGGAACGAAGGCAAGCTGATGAGCGGGACTGCCGCCCTTGACGCAGCCGCCCGGCTGGCCCGCTCCGAGCGGTTGTCGGGCCGCCAGCTGGTGCTGCTGCCGCTGACCGGGCCGGCTGCGGCGTTCACCGAGGTGCAGGGTCGGGCGCCGGGCGCGTCCACCGCACCCGAGGACCTGGCGGAGCTGATCAGCTCCATCGCCACCATCGGGGTGCTCCAACCCATCCTGGTCGAGCAGTTCCCCGACGGCCGGCGCCGGCTGGTGTCCGGTGAGCGGCGGCTGCGCGCCGCCAAATGGGTGGCCACCAGCCACCCCGACGAGGACCGCTACCAGACGATCCCCGCGGTCACCTGTCCCGGCCCGCTGCCCGAGGAGGACCGGCGGGTGTGGCAGCTCGTGGAGAACCTCGCCCGCGAAGACCTGCGCCCTGGCGAGCTGGCCGCGGCGCTGCTGTTCGAGCGTTGCGCGGTGCTGACCGCCAAGCTGCTGGCCGCCGGGGTGCCCGTGCCCGCTGGTGTCACCGGCATCGAGGACCCGGTGGAGCGGTTCCGCGCCCTCGACAAGCTGCGGCTGGCGCACGGCCAGTCACGCCTGGGTGCGCCGTGGCCCGAGGTGCTGCGCCGCCTGGGTATCCAGATCCCCGAACGCAAGGCCCAGCAGTTGGCGCACGCTTTCGCCACCTTGCCCGCGGAGCTGTCCGCGGAGATGGACGCCCACAAGATCGCGCTGCACACCCGCATGCGCTACCTCAAGCTCGACCAGGGCAACCGGGCCGCCGCCCGCGAGCTGTGGGAGGCGGTCAAGCAGCGGGCCCGCCCGGAACTGCTCACCGCCGCGGTACGCGCCCGCCACGACGACCCTGACCTGGACCCCGTCGGCGCGGTAGCCGCCGCCGAGGCCGAACACGCCGCGGCCAACCTGGCACGCGCCGACCAGCGGGCCTGCCCCGACCCGACCTCCGCGTGTGAGGCCGAGGGTGGCGACGAGCCGACGGGTGCAGGCACCAAGGCCCCCGATGATGACCTCGAGCACACACGCGGGCTGGCGGCCGCGACCGTCGACGCGCTCACCCAGCTGGCCGCAGCGATCACCAACGGCGCGTGCCTGTCGGCCTATGACCGCGGGTCGCTGCGTCTGCACATCGCCCAGCTGACCGAAGCGCTGGAGCGGGCGGAGAGGACGGCGGCATGACCACCGCTCTGCCTTTGGCCCCCGCGCGCGGCTGCAACTGCCACGCCTGCCCCTTCTACATCGACAACCCGTCCGCGGTCGAGCCGATCTGTGGCGGCACCAACACCTCCTGCTCCTACTGCGGCTGCGCGCGCAGCGACGGTGCCCTGGTCGGCGCTGGCGGCTGCGGGCAGTGCCCGATCCGCTGCGGCAGCCGCACCGACATCACCGACTGGATGGCCGACGTCGGCGGCACCCTCGCCTTCGACGACATCGCCCTGGACGTCCAGCTGCCCGCCGGGCTGCCCCGGTTCATACCCCAAGTCGACGGGCACGACATCACCCGCTTCGACCGCGCGCTGGGCTGGCCGGCCTACGCGGTCGGGCTGCGCCGGGTGTTCAGCCCCACCAGCCACACCATGTACCCCAAGTTCGTCGGCAAGACGGCCGCCGAGGCCCTCAAACTCCGAGACGGCCAGCTGGCGGTGCTGGTCGGCTACGGCGAGGACCCCCTCGTCGAGGCGTTGTGGACCCGCCGCCACCAGCTGATCGGCGAGATCGCGGCCCAGGAGTGGGACCTGGTGTTGGCGTGCAACTACTCGATGTACGGCAACCAGCCCCGCGCCGAGCCATCTGCTGAACTTCCGCCGCAACCTCCTGCTCGCCCAGGAGATGTGCGACGCCGGCGTGCCCGCGGTGCCCAACCTGTACTGGTTCCGCCGCGAGGACCTCGACCGCTACGGCGCCTGGCTGGCCGACACCGGGCCCGCCGCCGTCGCGATCAACTTGCAGACCTTCCGCCGGGACGCCTCCTGGAACGACATGGCGCTGCCGGGACTGGCCTACCTGTCGCTGCTGTTGCCCGCCCACACCCGTCTGATCGCCACGGGCACCTCCCGCCGCGACCGCATCGCCCAGCTGCACGCCCTGTTCGGTGACCGCCTCGTCCTGGTGTCGCAGAACCCCCAGCAGTACGCCCGCCACGGCGCGGTCATGACCGCGTCGGGCCGCGTCGACGTGCACGCCCACGACCACGACGCGTTCGCCGCCTCCGTGCGCTTCTACGCCGGGCTGCTCGACCAGCCCGCCCCCGACTGGCGGCTCGACGAGGACGCCGGTCTGGTCGTGGTGGGGGAGGAGGGCGCGTGCTCGTGACCCAGACACCGGCTGTGACCCCCCGCACGGTCCAGACGACCCTGGTGCCCCACGTCGGTGTGGAAGCCGTGCATGTCGACCGCGCCAACCACCTGCTCGTGGCGTGGGGCCACGATCTGGGTGCGTGCAACCGGCCGTTCGGCGCTCAAGCGTTCGCCCTGCACCTCGAGGGGAGCCGGGCATGAGACCGCCGGTGTCCTACTACGGCGGCAAGAGCCGGCTGGCCGGCTGGGTCGCGTCGCTGCTGCCACCCCACCGGGTGTACCTCGAGCCGTTCGCGGGCAGCTGCGCGGTCCTGCTAGCCAAGCCTTGCGCTAGCCACGAGATCATCAACGACCTCGACGGCGATGTCGTCAACTTCTTCCGCTGCCTGCGTGACCACGAGGTCGAGCTCGAACGGCTGTGCCGGCTCACGCCCTACGCCCGCGAAGAGTTCGACGCCGCCGACCTGACCGACGCCGTGGACGACCTGGAACGCGCGCGGCGCTGGTGGGTGCGCGCGACCCAGTCGATCAACGCGCAAGTCACCGCCCACAAGTCCTTCTCGGTGTCGACAAGCCGTGGGTCGGGGCACGCCTGGCACACACTGACGTTGGTGGCCCGCTTCGCGGCGGTCGCGGCACGGATCCGCACCGCGGTGATCGAGTGCCGCCCAGCGGTGGAGGTGATCGCCAAGCACGCCGGCCCGGACACCGTCGTCTACGCCGACCCGCCCTACCTCGCGGCGACCCGGTCGATGCTTGGCCGCAAGACCCGCGAGTACACCCACGAGTACGCCAGCGAGTCCGACCACCGCACGCTGGCCGAGGTGCTGCACGCCACCCCCGCGGCGGTGCTGCTGTCGGGCTACCCCTCGCCGCTGTACGACGAGTTGTACGCGGGCTGGCAGGGCGTGGAGCGGCGGGTGCACCGGCCTTCCAGCAACGCAGGCGGCCGCGACGTCCGGGCGCTGGAGGTCGTGTGGTCCAACCGGGCGCTGCCCGCCCAGCAGCGACTGGCCTTCCAGGAGGTCCTGGCATGACCCCGCCGGTACGCGCCTGCGCCGACCGTCAGGTGCTGGTGCTGCTGACCTTTGATCCCGCCACGGGCGCTGCGACCCTCCCAGTCGGCGCGGTCGGCGTGCACGGCGATCGCCATCACCTGTCATGGGTGCCACTGGAGCCGGCCGCGGACGAATGGCGCACCCGCCTGCAGCCCTCGAGGCGCTACAGCATGCGCGAGGCCGTGGAGTTCTGGGCCGAGCACGCCAACGGCGTCGCGGTGGCGATCCAGCCGATCGAGGCTGGGGCCGGCGGGTCGCTGGTGGATGCGGTCGAGACGGTCGTGGACGCGCTGCTGGTCCACCGCGGGCAGGTGAGCGCGGGTGGGCAGTGACGGCACCAAGAGCCACGAGACGTTCACCGTCGCGCCCGCGGATCCCGACGAGGGTCTCGACGAGCTGCACGTCGACCCCCAGCACGACGCGGAGACCGCCGCCCAGGTCACCAAGCTGGAACACACCGTCAGCCTCATCGCAGGGCTGACGCAAAACAGCGACACGGTCGACGAGGACGTGGCCTGGCTGGTCGCCACGGCGCACAGCGAGATCGACGAGCTCGACATCGACGACGCCGACAAGCAGCAATGGCACACCACGGTTGCCGCCGCGGCCGCCGACGCGTTGGCCGCGCTGCCCGACCAGGCGCTGCAGCAGCTGGCCGCCGACAAAGGGTTCGCGCACCCCACGCTGGTCAGCGCCAGTG
>JBBDQS010000079.1 GCA_040905805.1 Egibacteraceae bacterium
CCCGGGGGCAGCCAGGGGTGGGTCGGGGCGGTCCGCGCCCGCCCGGCCGGTGGCGATGCTCGGGCGGGTGGCCGTGTGGGCGACCGTGTCGTCCGGGGGAGGTTCTGGGTCCGGGGCGGGACCGAGCGCCAGGCTGGAGCACAGCAGCGCGAGCACCGCGATCGCGGCGAGGGAGGGGCGCGGGGTCGCACGCACCGTGGATCCGGACTCTCGGCGCTCGAGGGGTGCCGGGGCGTCACCGGGACCTCAGGGAGCGCGATCATGCCACAGCCCGCGCAGGTGCGACGAGTGCAGGCGGGCAGGGTGGGGGCTGGCCGGGGGTTTGTCGGCGCCTGCCATGTCCGGAAAAGGGATGTTCCCAGGGCGATGGGTAGGGGCAGGGGGGGCTACAGCCGGTCGAGCAGACCCTGACCGCGCACGACGGTCGTGCCGTCTTGGCGGTCGAGGTGGATCAGCGCAATTCCGGCGAGCGTGGCGGCTGCCTCGGCCAGTGGCAACGCGTGGGTGGTGAGCCAGACCTGACAGGGTTGGGGGACGGCGGCGACCAGCTCGGCGAGCGGTCGCAGGAGGCCAGGATGCAGGCTCGTCTCGGGCTCGTTGAACGCGAGCAGGCCGGGCGGTCGCGGCGTCAGGAGCGCCGCCAGGAGGTAGAGGTAGCGAAACGTGCCGTCGGACAGCTCCGGCGCGGCAAGCGGACGGCGAAGGCCAGGCGTCGTCAGCGCGATGGTGCTGCCGTCAAGGTGCAGCCGACAGCCAGGAAATGCGCGGTCGACGGCGGCGACCAGCCTCTCGGTGTCACCGATCTCGACGATCGTGCGCAAGGCGCTGGCCAGGTCATGCCCGTCGGCCGCCAGCACCGGCGTGCGCACCCGCACCATCGCCCGGCGCGCCGGGGCGTCCGCGTCGGTGGGGAAGTGGTGGTAGAAGCGCCAGCCCAAGAAGTGGTCGCGCAGCGCCGGCAGGGCGGGGAACCGCTCGGGGTCGGCGATCTGGCTGAGCATCGATTCTCCCGACCACAGGGCGAACGGGAACGTGACCGCGCGCCCCTCGCTGTCACGCACGGTCGCCGAGGCCCCCTTGCGCTCCGCGATGGTGCTGCCCTGCACGCTGATGCGCTCGAGCTTCACCTCCGGGTCCAGGTCGAACGCGCTGGTCTCGTCCGCAGGCGGCAAGCCCAGCTCCAGCGTGTACGCGAAGTCGTCCAGGTGCGCCTCGATGGCCACCCGTCGCTTGGCCCCCTTCTTCTCGTCTCCCGCCCACAGCACCGACTCCATGCCGCCCTCACCGGTGATCGCCCGCGCCAGGGTCCCTGCCGCGGCGTGTTGGAACAGGCGCAGCGCCCGGTACAGGTTGGTCTTGCCGGTCCCGTTCTTGCCGGCCACGACCGTGACCGGGTCAAGGCGCAGGCGGACAAGGCGGACGGAGCGGTAGCCCTGGATGCGGATCGAGTCGATCACGCCTGCACGCTACCGCTGCGTCGCAACGCCATCACCACCCTTGACCCCGACCGGATGCGGCAGGTCTGCGAAGCGCTGCGCACGGCCGTCGCCGGCCGTCGCCGGCTGACGCGCGTGAGGGGCCGCCACGGCTTGCGGCGCTTGGCCCTCGCCCTAGACTGAACCTTGTGAAGCCCTTCACAAAGCGCCCGGGGACCGCCGCTCCCCGGGTAGGCTGCGGCTTGCAGGAAGCCGCACGTCTGCGAGGAGGCGCCATGACTGACGCGCAGCGCCCCGCCCGCGCTAGGGTCTGCGCATGACGTCGCACGCTCCGGGTGGCGTGACCCATGCCGACGCCGTCGTCGTCGGTGCCGGACCCGGCGGGTCCGCCGCCGCCACGTTCCTGGCCGAGGCCGGCCATGACGTCGCGCTGCTCGAGAAGGAGCACTTCCCCCGGGACAAGGTCTGCGGGGACGGGCTCACCCCCCGCGCGGTCAAGGCGCTACGCATGCTCGGCCTGCACGAGGAGGCGGAGGGCGCACCCGAGGGCTGGGACCGCCAACAGGGGCTGCGCATGTACGGCGGGAAGGTCGTGCTGGACCTGCCGTGGCCCGAGTTCGGCGACTGGCCGTCCCACTCGCTGACCGCCACCCGCGCGCTGTTCGACGAGACGCTGGCCCGCCACGCCGAGAAGTCCGGGGCGCAGCTGTGGGAGGACACCGAGGTCACCGGCCCGGTGTACCTGTCGGGCGCCAACCAGCGGGTCGCGGGCGTCACCTACACCCGCACCGACCCCGTCACGGGCACGGCGACCAGCGGCACCATCCGGGCACCCGTGGTGGTGGCCGCCGACGGCGGCTCCTCGCGGTTCGCGGTGCAGCTCGGCCTCCACCGCGACGTGAGCCGGCCGATGGGCGTGGCCGTGCGGGCCTACTACCGGGCCGCGCGCCCGCCCATCGGGATGATGGAGGGGTTCCTCGACCTGGAGCGCGACGGCGAGCTGCTGCCCGGCTACGGGTGGATCTTCCCGCTGGACGACGGCCTGCTGAACATCGGCTGGGGCCTGCTGAACACCTCCGAGCACTTCCGCTCGACCAACTACCGCAAGACGCTCGACGAGTGGGTCGGGGGCTTCCCGCAACGCTGGGGAATCGGCAAGGACACGATGGTCGGCAAGCCCCGCAGCGCGGGGCTGCCGATGGGCCACAACCGCCTGCCGGCCCTCTACAAGGGCGTGCTCCTGGTGGGGGACGCCGCCGGGATGGTCAACCCCTTCAACGGGGAGGGCATCAGCTACGCGATCGAAGCCGCCGCGTTCGCCGCCGAGGCCGCCGACACCGCGCTCGCGGCGCGCTCCGACGCCCCGCTCGCCGCCTACGAGCGCGACGTCGCCGCCGCGTGGGGCAGCTACTACGGCATGGGACGCATGTTCGTGGACCTGATGGGGCATCCGAGGGTCATGCGGTTCTGCGTGGACTTCGGGATGCCTCGTCGCGAGATCATGCGCATGGTGTTCCGCCTGATGGCCCATCTCACCAACGCCCCGTCCCGCGACGCCACCGACCGGGTGATCCACGCACTGGAACGGGTGGTGCCCGCCCGATGATCGACGCCTGATGCTCGCCGACTACCTGCCCCTGCTGATCCTGTTCGCCCTGGCGTTCGGGTTCGTCGGCGTGTCGCTGGCCGTGTCCAGCCGTCTGGGGCCGGACCAGCCCAACCCCACCAAGGAAGCCGCCTACGAGTCCGGCATCATCCCGGAGGCCGAGACCAACGTGCGCGGCAGCCGCTTCCCGGTGAAGTTCTACCTGGTGGCGATGCTGTTCATCATCTTCGACGTCGAGGCGATCTTTCTGTTCCCCTGGGCGGTGGTCCTGCGCGACCTCGGCTGGTACGGATTCGGGGTGATGGCGGTCTTCGTGGCGTTGCTGTTCGAGAGCTACTACTACGTCCTCCGCCGAGGAGGCCTTGAATGGGACTAGAGAGCAAGCTGCCGAGCGGGATCCTGCTCACCAGCGTCGAGAAGTTCGTGAACTGGTCCCGCGCCGGATCGATGTGGCCGGCGACGTTCGGCCTGGCCTGCTGCGCCATCGAGATGATGTCGACCGGCGCCGCCCACTACGACCTCGCACGCTTCGGCATGGAGGTGTTCCGGGCGTCCCCCCGCCAGGCCGACCTCATGATCGTGGCCGGCCGGGTGAGCCAGAAGATGGCCCCGATCGTGCGCAACCTCTACGACCAGATGGCGGACCCGAAGTGGGTGCTGTCCATGGGGGTCTGCGCCTCCAGCGGCGGCATGTTCAACAACTACGCGATCGTGCAGGGCGTGGACCACGTGGTGCCCGTGGACATGTACGTCCCGGGCTGCCCGCCCCGCCCGGAGATGCTGATGGACGGCATCGTGAAGCTGCACGAGAAGATCAAGGCCGAGCAGTTCGTCGAGCGGCCCCGCAGGGGCGAGTCGATGGAGGACTACCGCAAGCGCACCGGGTGGATCGACCCGGATCCCGCCGAGGGCGGGGTCTCCCTGGCGCAGCAGAGGCCGCAATGAGCGACAACCCCCGCATGAGCCACCCCGACAGCGCCGCCGGGGAGCGCGCCCATATCATCGAGGACGCGATCGTGGCGCAGCTCTCCGAGGAGCTCGCCGCCGTGCGCGACCGCATCGTCGCGGCGTACCCGGACCTGCAGGTCGCCGGGTTCCGCGGCGAGCTCACCCTGGTCGCCCAGCCCGCGCAGGTGCCCGAGGTGCTGCGCTTCTGCCGCGACGACCCCGCGGTGTCCTGCGAGCTGCTCGCCGACCTGTCGGGGGTGCACTGGCCCGGCGGGACCTTCCGGCGTCCCGCCCAGGAGACGACCGGGTGGCCCGCCTACGCCGAGACCGTCGAGCATGGCCGCATCGAGATCGACTACATCCTCTACTCGGTCACCCACAACCACCGCCTGCGCGTGCGGGTGTTCCTGCCCGACGAGGACCCGACGATCGCGAGCGTGACCCCCCTGTACGCCTCGGCCGACATGATGGAGCGCGAGGCCTACGACTTCTTCGGTGTGGACTTCCAGGGCCACCCCAACCTCACCCGGGTGCTGATGCCCGACGACTGGGAGGGCCACCCCCACCGCAAGGACTACCCGCTCGGCGGCGTCGATGTCCAGTACAAGGGCGCCACCATCCCCCCACCCGACCAGCGTCAGTACTAGGGGGCGGTGATGAGCGACACGACCCGACCGGGCTCGCAGGTTGAGCCCCACCGCGAGTACACCGTCGTCTCCGGTGAGTGGCAGGACCTGCCCGACGCCGTCCCCGAAGACCTGATGATCATCAACATGGGACCCCAGCACCCGTCCACCCACGGCGTGCTGCGGATGGTGCTGACCCTCGACGGGGAGACCGTCGTCGACAACCAGCCGGTGATCGGCTACCTGCACACCGGCATCGAGAAGAACGCCGAGTACCGCCCGTGGGTCCTCGGCGTCACGTTCGTCACCCGCATGGACTACCTCTCGCCGCTGTTCAACGAGCTCGGCTACTGCATGGCCGTGGAGCGCCTGCTTGGCATCGCCGACGAGGTCCCCGAGCGGGCGCAGGCCATCCGCGTGATCCTGACCGAGCTCAACCGCGTGTCCAGCCACCTCGTGTGGCTGGCGACGTCGGGGATGGAGCTCGGCGCGGTCAGCGCGATGATCTACGGGTTCCGCGAGCGCGAGACGATCCTGGACCTCCTGGAGTTCGTGACCGGGCTGCGGATGAACCATGCCTACATCCGCCCGGGGGGGGTGTCCCAGGACGTGCCCACCGACTTCGCCGACCGGGTGCGCCAGGTGCTCGTGGACATGCCCAAGCGCATCGACGAGCTCGAGGACCTGCTGAGCCAGAACCCCATCTGGCTCGAGCGCAACGTCGGCGTGGGCATCCTGGACGCCGAGGAGTGCCTGGACCTCGGCGTGACCGGCCCGATGCTGCGCAGCGCCGGCGTCGCGCACGACCTGCGCAAGGCCGCGCCCTACTGCGGGATCGAGCAGTACGACTTCGACGTGCCCACCGCGGACACGAGCGACGCGTACGGGCGCTACGTCGTGCGCATCGCGGAGATGCGCGAGTCCCTGCGGATCGTCGAGCAGGCCCTCGACCGGCTGCCCGAGGGGCCCGTCATGGTCGCCGACAAGAAGATCGCGTGGCCGGCCCAGCTGGGCCTCGGCCCCGACGGCCTGGGCAACACCAAGGCGTACGTCGACCGGATCATGGGCCAGTCGATGGAGGCCCTGATCCACCACTTCAAGCTGGTCACCGAGGGCTTCGTCGTCCCGCCCGGGCAGGTCTACACCGCCCTGGAGTCCCCGCGCGGCGAGCTCGGCTACCACGTCACCTCCGACGGCACGAACAAGCCCTACCGCGTGCGCGTGCGCGACCCCTCCTACATCCACATCGGCACGCTGCCGCACCTCACGCGGGGGCTGCTGATCTCCGACGTGATCGCGGCCGTGGCGAGCATCGACCCGGTGATGGGCGGGGTGGACCGATGAAGGCTGGTGGCCGTGTTCAGTCCTGAGATGCGGGAGAAGGCGCTGGAGCTCGTCGGGCGGTACCCCGTCGGGCGCAGTGCGCTGCTGCCGTTGCTGCACCTCGTGCAGGAAGGCGACGGCTACATCTCGGCCGACGGGGTCGCCGAGTGCGCCGAGCTGCTCGGGCTGACCAAGGCCGAGGTCGGCGCGGTGGCGACCTTCTACACGATGTACAAGCGCGAGCCGATGGGCGAGCACCTCGTGAGTGTCTGCACGAACTTCTCGTGCAAGGTCCGGGGCGGGCAGGAGGTCTTCGACCGCCTGGCGGCCAAGCTCGGCGTCGCCCACAACGGCACCACCGCCGATGGGGCGTTCACCCTCGAGCACGCGGAGTGCCTCGGCAACTGCGAGGGGGCGCCGGTGGTCACCGTCGACTACCTGAACTACGAGTGCGTCTCCGCCGACGGCGCCGAGGACCTCGTCGATCGCATCGCCGCCGGTGACGTGCCGCCGCCCACCCGCGGCATGATCCCGCCCGGGGTGCGCTCCGTGCAGTACCGTCTGGCGGGCCTCGGACCGCGCGACCCCGTCACGCCGGGCGTGGCGAGCGATCAGGCCCGTGCCGACGACGGTGCCGTCCCGGTGCCCGACGCCGGACCGGGCGTCGAGCCCGTCACCGTCGAGCCCTCCCTGTCAGAAGCCGATGTCGCCGAGCGCGAGTCGGCGCGCCGCCAGGTCCGTGACGCCGGCTACGGCGACGAGGCCCTCGAGGGCGAGGCCGGCCCCCAGTCCCGCGAGTTCCCGACCCGACCCCAGGAAGGCCAGCCGGCCATCGACGACCCGACCGAGAGCGGACCACGCCACGACGACGAGGAGCGCGGCACATGAGCGCACCGGTGAGCGTGCTGACGCAGCGCTTCGAGGTGGAGGACGCCCACACCATGGACGGCTACCTGCGCACCGACGGGTACGCCGCGCTGCGCCGTGCCATGGAGACGCGCCCCACCGACCTCGTGCAGATGGTCAAGGACGCGGGCCTGCGCGGTCGCGGGGGCGCGGGCTTTCCGACGGGGGTCAAGTGGGGCTTCGTCCCGAAGGACAGCGGCAAGCCGGTGTACCTGGTCGTCAACGCCGACGAAGGGGAGCCGGGCACGTTCAAGGACCGCGAGCTGATGGAGCGCGACCCCCACCAGCTGCTCGAGGGCATGGTCATCGCGGCGTGGGCGCTGCGCAGCAGCCGGGCGTTCATCTTCCTGCGCGGGGAGTACCTGTGGTCGGGCATCCGCCTGGAGGAGGCGATCGCGGAGGCCTACCGCGAGGGCTACCTCGGCAAGGACATCCTCGGCAGCGGCCTGGACTTCGACGTCACCCTGCACTACTCGGCGGGCGCGTACATCTGCGGTGAGGAGACCGCCCTGCTCGACGGTCTGGAAGGTCGCCGCGGGCAGCCGCGGCTGCGTCCCCCGTTCCCGGCGGTGGCGGGGCTGTACGCCTGCCCGACGGTGGTCAACAACGTCGAGACCATCATGAACGTCCCGCACATCGTGGCCAACGGCGTCGACTGGTACCGCTCGATGGGCACCGAGAAGTCCCCCGGCCCCAAGGTGTTCTGCGTGTCGGGCGAGGTCGTGCGGCCGGGCAACTTCGAGTGGCCGATGGGCACGCCGGCCCGCCAGATCCTGGAGGAGTCGTGCGGGGGGATGCTGCCGGGCCGGACCCTGAAGTTCTGGGCACCGGGCGGCTCGTCGACCCCGCTGCTCACCGCCGACCACATCGACGTGGGCATGGACTTCGAGTCCATGACCGAGGCCGGCTCGATGCTCGGGACCACCGCGATGATGATGTACTCGGACGCCACCAGCGTGGTCGAGGCCTGCCTCAACTGGATGCGCTTCTACGAGCACGAGTCGTGCGGCAAGTGCACCCCCTGCCGCGAGGGCACCTTCTGGTTGTCCCAGGTGCTCGAGCGCATCCTTGAGGGCCGGGGCGTGCCGGCCGACATCGAGACCCTCCAGCAGGCGTGCGAGCAGATCTTCGGCCGGGCGTTCTGCGCCCTCGGCGACGGGGCGACCAGCTCGATCTTCTCCGGCCTGAAGTACTTCCGCGACGAGTTCGAGCACCTCGTCGAGCACGGCCGCCTCCCCGACGGGGTCAGCACGGACCACGCGGGTGTCGTCACCGACAACAGCGGCCGTCACCGCCCCACCCTCTTCGGAGTCGCCTGATGCCCGCCCCAGACGACATCACGCTGACGATCGACGGCACCGAGATCACCGTGCCGGTCGGCACGCTGGTGATCCGCGCGGCCGAGCAGCTCGGCATCACGGTGCCGCGCTTCTGCGACCACCCGCTGCTGGACCCCATCGGCGCCTGCCGGCAGTGCATGGTCGAGGTCGAGGGCCAGCGCAAGCCGTTCACCGCGTGCACCACCCAGTGCACCGAGGGCATGGTCGTCAGCACGCACATGACCTCCGACGTGGCCGCGGCGGCCCAGCAGGCGCAGCTGGAGTTCCTGCTCATCAACCACCCGCTCGACTGCCCGCAGTGCGACAAGGGCGGCGAATGCCCCCTGCAGGACCAGACGCTGGCCCACGGCCCGCCCGACTCCCGGATGCTCGACCGCAAGCGCCGCTACGACAAGCCGGTCCCCATCTCGGCACAGGTGGCGCTGGACCGCGAGCGGTGCGTGCTGTGCGCCCGCTGCACGCGCTTCTCCGACCAGATCTCCGGCGACCCGTTCATCGAGCTGTTCGAACGGGGCGCGCTCGAGCAGGTCGCGATCTACGAGGACGAGCCCTACGACAGCTACTTCTCGGGCAACGTCGTGCAGATCTGCCCGGTCGGCGCCCTGACCGCGGCGAGCTACCGCTTCAAGGCCCGTCCGTTCGACCTGCGCACGACCGAGGGCGTGTGCAACCAGTGCAGCGCCGGCTGCAACCTGCGCGTGGACGTCCGGCGCGGCGAGATCCAGCGGCAGCTGGCGCGCGACAACATGGCCGTGAACGAGTCGTGGAACTGCGACAAGGGGCGCTTCGGGTTCGAGTTCGTCGCCCACGACGACCGGCTGCGCCAGCCGGCGGTGCGTGACCGCAACGGCACGCTGCAGCCCACGTCCTGGATGACCGCCCTGCGCCACGCCGCCGACGGCCTCACCGCGGCGGCCGACGCCGGCGGACCCGCCGCGGTGGGTGTGGTGACCGGGGGGCGCGTCACCGACGAGGACGCCTACGCCATCAGCCGGTTCGCCCGCGACGCCCTGCACACCGACAACGTGGACTTCCGGATGCGCCCGCGCACCGGCGACGAGCGCGAGGTGCTGGGAGCGGTCGCCGGCACGGTGGGGCCCACCTACGACGACGTGGAGGCCGCCGACGTCGTCGTCGTGGCGGGACTGGACCCCGAGGAGGAGGTGCCGATCCTGCACCTGCGGCTGCGCAAGGCGTGGCGCAGGCGCCAGCAGCGCGTCGTGGTGGTCGGTCCCACGCTCGGCTCCCTGGGCGAGCTCGCCTGGCGCTGGGTGCGCACCGGGGTGGGGGAGGAGGCCGGCGTGCTCGCCCACCTCAACGCCGGCGGCGAGCCGGCCGAGCTGCCCGACCTGACCGACGTGGAGGGCGCGCTCGCGGCCGCGCCCCGGGTGGTGGTCCTCGCCGGCGAGCGTCTGGCCGCCTCGCCCGGCGCCCTGCCCGCCGCGGCGCGGCTGGCCGCGGACAACGGGTTCGCCTTCGCGTGGGTGCCGCGGCGCAACAACGCCCGCGGGGCGGTCGACGCCGGCCTGCTGCCCGGCCTCCTGCCGGGCGGGCGTCGGCGTGCCGACCCCGGCCCGGTCGCCGACGCGTGGGAGCGCACACCCGCCGCGGACGGCCTCGACACCCGCGCGATGCTGGAGGCGGCTGCGGCCGGCGACCTGCGGGCCCTGTACCTCGTGGGCGTGGACCCGGCACGCGACTTCGAGGACCCGGCCCTGGCCCGCCGCGCGCTGGAGCGCGTCGAGACCCTGATCGTGCAGGACCTGCTGCCGACCGAGACCGCGCGCATGGCCGACATCGTGCTGCCCGCCCAGGCGCCGCAGGAGCGCATCGGCTCCTTCACCACGTGGGAGGGTCGACGCCAGCCGTTCCCGCAGGCGGTGCCGGCCCAGGGGCTGGCTCAGCAGGACTGGGACATCCTGCGTCAGGTCGCCCGCGTGCTCGGTCGCGACTTCGGGTGGGAGACCCCCGACGACGTCCGCCGCGAGGCGGCGCCCCTGATGACGATCGACGACCCCGCCGCCCAGCGGTTGGCCCGCGTGTCGGCCCCGTCGCCGGCGCCGCCACCCCCGGCCGACACGCCCCCCGACCCCGACAGCCTCGGCGTGGTCGCGGTGGACCCCCTGCTCGGCGCGGGGGACATGCTGCTCGGTGCCGATGCGCTGAACGCGACGGCCCGGCCCGCCTCGGTGTGGGTCAACGAGTCCGACGCCCGGCGACTGGGCATCGACCACGGTCAGCCGACCGCGGTGGTGGGGCCCGGCGGCCGTCTGGAGCTGCCGGCCACGGTGACCGAGTCCGTCACCGCCGGGGCGGTGGTGCTGCAAGGCAACGCCGGTGCGGCGACGGCCAGCACCCTGCGCGACCCGGACGGTCCCGCGGAGGCGCCGCTGCGGGTCCGGGTCGAACCCATCCGCCAGCCGGCCGACGTCAAGCCGGGCGGGGGGGCGTGATGGACGCCACCGATGTCCTGATCGCCCTGGGGGTCGCCGTCGGGGCGTTCGCGCTGTGGCTGGCCGCCACGGCCCTGACCATCTGGGGCGAGCGTCGCGTGGTGGCCAAGATGCAGTCGCGCATCGGGCCCAACCGGCTCGGGCCGGCGGGCATCCTGCAGACCATCGCCGACGGGGCGAAGCTGTTCTTCAAGGAGGACATCACCCCGTCCAACGTGGACCGGTTCACCTATCTGGCCGCACCGATGGCGTCGGCGGTCGTGGCGATGATCACCTTCGCCGTGATCCCGTTCGGTGGCAGCTTCGAGGTGGGCGACCGCACGGTCACCTTGCAGGTGTGGGATCCCGACATCGGCCTGCTGTGGATCCTGGCCATGAGCTCGCTCGGGGTCTACGGGATCGTGCTGGCCGGTTGGGCCTCCGGGTCGAAGTACCCGTTGCTCGGCGGGGTGCGGTCGAGCGCGCAGATGATCAGCTACGAGCTGGCGATGGGGCTGTCCCTGGCGGCGGTGTTCATCTTCGTCGGCTCCCTGCGCGCCAGCGACATCGTGGCCAGCCAGGCCGGCAGCTTCCTGGGCTTCATCCCCGCCTGGCACATCATCCCGATGGCGCCTGCGTTCGTGCTGTTCTTCGCCGCCGCGATCGCGGAGACCCAGCGGCCGCCGTTCGACCTGCCCGAGGCGGAGGGCGAGCTCGTCGGCGGCTTCCAGACGGAGTACTCGGGCGCGAAGTTCGCCATGTTCTACCTCGCCGAGTTCATGAACATGATCACCATGGCGGCGGTGACGGTCACCCTGTTCCTCGGGGGCCCGTCCGGTCCGGTGTTCGGCCCCGAGTGGGTCCAGGCGGTGACGCCGACCCTCTACTTCATCGCCAAGACCGCGGTGTTCCTGTTCATCTTCGTGTGGTTGCGGGGCACGCTGCCCCGGTTCCGCTACGACCGCCTGATGGACCTCGGCTGGAAGGTCATGCTGCCGCTCGGTCTGGTGTGGGTGCTGGCCACGGGGTTCTCGGTGGTGCTGCGCCAGAGCGCCGACGCCGGCACGGTCGGGCGCCTGGCCATGGGGGGGCTGGCGGCCGCGCTGGTGCTGTACGTCGCTGCGCCGCTGTTCGGGCGCCGGGGACCGGCCCCCGGGCCCGACGACGACCGCCGCGCGGGTCCCGACGCCGACGAACCCTCCGAGGAGGTGACCGTCTAGATGTTCACCGCACTGCGCAAGGGGTTCGGCCTCACCTTCAAGACGATGTTTCGTCCCATGGTGACGACCGAGTACCCCGACAAGAAGCGCGAGGTCCAACCGCGCTTCCACGGTCGGCACGTGCTGAACCGGCACCCCGACGGGCTGGAGAAGTGCGTCGGGTGCGAGCTGTGCGCCTGGGCGTGCCCGGCGGACGCCATCTACGTGGAGGGCGCCGACAACACGCCCGAGGCGCGCTACTCGCCCTCGGAGCGCTACGGCATCGTCTACCAGATCAACTACCTGCGGTGCATCTTCTGCGGGCTGTGCATCGAGGCCTGCCCGACCAGGGCGCTGACGATGAGCCACGAGTACGAGCTGTCGGCGGACACCCGCGAGGAGCTGATCTTCACCAAGCAGCAGCTGCTCGCGCCGCTGCCCGACGGGGCGTCCCCGCCGCCGCACACCGACGCCGAGGTCGCTGCCCGCAACCTCGCCTACTACGCCGGCCACGCCGCCCAGGACCCGCTGGCCCACTACGCGCCGGCGGCCGGCAGCGACGACCTCGGGCCCCACCCCGAGGAGCAGGGCGACCCGGCGACCGTCCGGCTCGCGGGCGGCGGGACCGAACCGCCCTCGCACCCGAAGGAGGGCTGAGGCGTGGCCGAGTTCTGGGTCTTCTGGATCCTCGCCCCGATCTCGCTCGGGTCGGCGATCGCGATGATCCTCATGCGCAACGCCGTGCACTCCGCGCTGATGCTGGTGCTGAACTTCTTCACCCTGGCCGCCTTCTACGCGGTCCTGGAGGCGCAGTTCCTCGCGGTGGTCCAGATCATCGTGTACGCCGGCGCGATCATGGTCCTGTTCCTGTTCGTGCTGATGCTGCTGGGCATCGCCAGGGACGAGCCGCTGGGCAGCCCTGTGCGGGGACAGAAGGCCGGCGCGGTGGTGCTGGGCCTGCTGCTGCTCGCCGGCCTGTCGGTCGGGGTCGCCGGGCCGTTCATGGGCGCGGAGGCGGTGTGCGGGGCCGAGGCCACCGAGCCCGCCGAGCCCGCGGGGGACGGCCCGGCCTGCGCCGGCCTCGCCGAGGTCAACGCCGCGGAGGGCGGCAACATCCGCCAGGTCGGCCTGCGGCTGTTCACCGACTACGTGTGGCCCTTCGAGGTGATGAGCGTCCTGCTGGTGATCGCCGCCCTGGGGGCGATGGTGCTCGGCCGCCGGCGGGAGGACCCGAGCGAGCTGGTCGACGGCCCCCGCGAGACCGGCGCGGTCGCCGTGCGGGCGCCGCTGCGCTCCCCGGCGCCCGACGAGGAGGAGACACGATGATCGTCCCTGCGGGGCACTACCTCATCCTGGCCGCGGCCCTGTTCACGGTCGGGGTCGTGGGCGTGCTCGTCCGACGCAGCCTCATCGTCATGTTCATGTCGATCGAGCTGATGCTGAACAGCGTCAACCTCACGCTGGTCACGTTCGCCCGCATCCACGGCAACCTCGACGGGCAGATCCTGTCCTTCTTCGTGATGGTGGTCGCCGCCGCCGAGGTCACCGTCGGCCTGGCCCTGATCGTGAACCTGTTCCGCCTGAAGGCGTCGACCGACGCCGACCAAGTCGACGCGCTGCGGGCATAGGAGCGGATTCGTGGAGAACGTGCTCACGCCCACGGCCGGGTCGCCCGTCGACCTCGCCTGGCTGATCCCGGTGGTGCCGGCGGTGTCGGCGGCGCTGCTGCTGATCGTCGGCAAGCGCCTCGGGCGGCTGTCCGCGGTCGTGGCGATCGGCGCCGTGGCCTACAGCGCGGTGGCGTCCACCGTGGTCTTCACCACCCTGCTGGGGCAGGCGGAGGGCGATCGCGTGTTCGTACGCGAGGTCGCCACCTGGATCAGCGCCGGGCCCTTCGAGGTGTCGTGGGCGGTCCTGGTGGACCCCCTCGCGTCGGTCATGCTGCTGCTCGTCACCTGGGTGGGGTTGCTCATCCACGTGTACTCCCTGGGCTACATGAAGGACGACCCGGGCTACCACCGCTTCTTCGCCTACCTGAACCTGTTCGTGGCCTCCATGCTGATCCTCGTCCTCGGCGAGAGCCTGCTGACGCTGTTCGTCGGCTGGGAGCTGGTCGGGCTCAGCAGCTACCTGCTGATCGGCTTCTGGTTCGAGCGCCGCGACTACGCCGGCGCGGCGAAGAAGGCGTTCGTCGTCAACCGGGTGGGCGACGTCGGGTTCATGATCGCGATGTTCATCGTGTTCGGGGCCTTCGGCACCCTGTCCTTCCCCGCGGTGCTGACCGACCCCGGCGCGACGATCACCGCGGGCACCGCCGTCGCCGTGGGCCTGCTGCTCCTGCTGGCCGCGACCGGCAAGAGCGCGCAGATCCCGCTGTACGTGTGGCTGCCCGACGCGATGGCGGGCCCGACACCCGTCTCCGCGCTGATCCACGCGGCGACGATGGTCACCGCCGGGGTCTACCTGGTCGCGCGCGCCTCGCCGCTGTTCACCCTCGTCCCCGACGTCGGCCTCGCGATCGCGTGGGTGGGGATCGCCACGGCCCTGCTCGCCGCGCTGATCGCCTGCACCCAGAACGACCTCAAGCGCATCCTCGCGTACTCGACCGTCAGCCAGCTCGGCTACATGTTCGTCGGTGTGGGGGTCGGCGACTACGTCGCCGGCGTCTTCCACCTGCTGACCCACGGGTTCTTCAAGGCGCTGCTGTTCCTGGCCGCGGGGGCGGTGATGCACGCGATGGCCAACGAGGTGGACGTCTGGAAGATGGGCGGGCTCTGGCGCAAGCTGCCCGTGACCGCGGTCACCGCGGGCATCGGCGTGCTCGCGATCGCCGGCGTGCCGCCCCTGTCGGGCTTCTTCTCCAAGGAGGAGATCCTGGCCGCCGCGGCCGACACCCCCGGCGGCGGACCCATCATGGTGCTCGGCGTGGTCGTGGCTGGCCTGACGGCGTTCTACATGACGCGCTGGTTCGTGCTGATCTTCCTCGGCAGGCCGCGGTGGGGCCCCGACGTGCATCCCCACGAGGCGCCCGTGTCGATGACGCTGCCGCTGGTCGTGCTCGCCGTGGGCAGCGCGGTGGGGGGTCTCGTCAACTACCCGGCCGGTGACGGCTTCCTGCACGGCTGGCTCGAGCCGAGCGTGGTCGCCTTCGCCGCCGGACCCGCGTTCATCGACCACCAGCTGCTCCTCGTGCTCGCGCTGGTGGTCGCCGGGCTCGGCATCGTTGGCGGGGCGCTGCTGTACCTGCGGGGCTCCCCCCAGCACGAGCCGCTGGTGGGGCGCCTCGGTGGCGCCTACGGCCTGGCCTTCAACAGGTTCTACGTCGACGAGCTGTACTCGACGACCATCGTGACGCCGGGCCGCCTCCTGGCCGACGGGTTGTCGGAGTTCGACCGGCGCGGCATCGACGGTGTCGTGAACGGTGCGGCGCGGGGGACCGCCGGGCTCGCGACCGTCATGCGCCGGGCGCACACCGGGCTCGTCCGCAGCTACGCGCTGGCGGTGCTGGGTGGCGCGGTGCTGGTGCTCGCCCTGTTCGTGGGCGCCCGGGCGACGGGGGTGGTCCTGTAGATGGAGGATCTCCCGCTGCTGACCATCCTGATCGCCGTCCCGGCCGTCGCGGCCCTGCTCATCGCCGCGTTGCCGTCGGCCGCGGCCGCGCGGTGGACCGCACTGGCGGGCGCCGTCGTCACCTTCGCCGTCTCGGTCGTGGTACTGATCAGCTTCACCGCAGGCGACGCCGCGTTCCAGCTCGGCGAGGAGGTCGAGTGGATCCCGCAGTGGGGCATCACCTACCGCCTCGGCGTCGATGGGCTGAGCCTGCTCCTGGTCATGCTGAGCACGTTCATGATGCCCCTGGTGGTGCTGGCGGGATGGAAGACGAGCGACCGGGCCAAGGGCTTCTTCGGGTCGATGATGGCCCTGCAGGCCGCGTTGATCGGGGTGTTCCTGGCCCTCGACCTCATCCTGTTCTACGTGTTCTTCGAGGCGATGCTCGTGCCGATGTACGCCCTGATCGGCATCTGGGGATCGGGCAACCGCCGGTACGCGGCGATCAAGTTCTTCCTCTACACCCTGGTCGGCGGGTTCCTGATGCTCGTCGGCATCCTGTACCTGTACTTCGCCGCGGGGGCCACCTCCTTCGACTACGACGTGATCCGCCAGGTGTCGCTGACCGCCACCGAGCAGGCGCTGCTGTTCGGCGCCTTCTTCGCGGCCTTCGCGATCAAGGTGCCGATGTTCCCCCTGCACACCTGGCTGCCCGACGCCCACACCGAGGCGCCGACGGTCGGGTCGGTGCTGCTCGCGGCGGTGATGCTGAAGATCGGCGGGTACGGCTTCCTGCGGTTCAGCCTGCCCGTCTTCCCCGACGCCACCGTGCGGTTCGCCCCGTACATGATCGCGCTCGCGGTGATCGGCGTGCTCTACGGCGCGCTGGTCGCGATGGTGCAGCGCGACGTGAAGCGACTGGTGGCCTACTCGTCGGTCAGCCACCTCGGCTTCGTGGTCCTGGGCATCTTCGTGCTGCACCCGACGGGCGCGGCGGGCAGCGTCGTGCAGATGGTCAACCACGGCCTGTCGACCGGCGCCCTGTTCCTGCTGATCGGGTTCCTCTACGACCGTGCCCACAGCCGCGAGATCGCCGAGTACTCCGGTCTGCTGCGCGCCGCCCCCATCCTCGGTGGGCTGTTCCTGGTGACCGCCATGAGCTCGGTCGCGCTGCCGGGCCTGAACGGCTTCGTCGGCGAGTTCCCCATCCTGCTCGGCGCCTACCAGACCACCCCGGTCGCGGCCGTGGCCGCCACCGTCGGGGTCATCCTGGCGGCGATGTACCTGCTCTGGGCCTACCAGCGGATGTTCCACGGCCCCGTGGAGGGCCGCGCGGTGGGCATCGCCGACCTGACCCCCCGCGAGATCGGCGTGATGGTGCCGATCGTGGTGCTGATCGTGGGCATCGGCCTGTACCCCCAACCGCTCTACGAGCGCGTCAACCCGACCGTGGAGGCGATCCTGGACGGGGTCGACGGAAGAGATGATCTCGCCGTCACCCCCCCGGCGCCCGAGGAGTCCCGTTAAGTGCACTTGCTCGCACAGGCACCCGGCGTGACCATCCCCGACATCCCGTGGGCGGCGATCAGCCCTGAGCTGGTGCTGTTCGGCTTCGGCATCCTCGTGCTGCTGCTGGACACGGCGGGAGCCAAGCGCCTCCAGGCGTCCTTCATGGTCCTCGGCGTGCTCGGCGCCGGGGCCGGCTACGCAACCTTCGTCACCGGCGAGGTGGCCCTCCCGGGCCTGGTCGGCCTGGCGGGCCTCGCCCAGTTCGCCCTGACCGCGATCTGGCGCGACCGCCCCCGCACCCTCGGCGCGCTGCTGACCACGATCGGGTTCGCGGCGGGGCTCGGGGTGAGCATCTGGCAGTGGGCGGTCCACGCCAACGGGACCCGCATCGCCACCGAGAGCCTGCTCGGCGACATGGTCGCCGTCGACGGCGTCGCCCTGTTCACCCGCTTCACGGTCTGCCTGGTCGGCATCGTGGCGGTGCCGCTCGGCTTCTCCTACCTGGAGGAGCGGCGCATCCACCGCGGCGAGTACTACCCGCTCCTGCTGTTCGCCGCGACCGGGATGACGCTGCTCGCCGCGTCCCAGGACCTGATCATGGTCTTCATCTCGGTGGAGGTGCTGAGCCTGTCGCTGTACATCCTGTGCGGGTTCGCCAAGCGCGACCTCAACTCGCAGGAGTCAGCGCTCAAGTACTTCCTGCTCGGCGCCTTCGCCTCGGCGCTCCTGCTCTACGGGATCGCGCTGGTCTACGGCGTGACGGGTTCGACCAACCTCGCGGAGGCCAGCGAGGCGTTCCGGGCGCTCGACGCCCCCGCCGGGATGGTGATGGCGGCGATGGCGCTGCTGCTCGTCGGGTTCGGGTTCAAGGTCAGCCTGGTGCCGTTCCACATGTGGACCCCCGACGTCTACCAGGGTGCGCCCACGCCGGTGACCGGCTTCATGGCGGCCGGGGTGAAGGCCGCGGCCTTCGCGGCGTTCCTGCGCGTGTTCGCCGGTGCCTTCGGCGACCAGGCGTGGTCATGGGTGCCCGTCGTCTGGGTCCTGGCGGCCCTCACGATGCTGGCCGGCGCGATCCTGGCGGTCGTCCAGACCGACCTCAAGCGCATGCTCGGCTACTCGGCGATCGCCCACGCCGGCTACGCGCTCATCGGCGTCATCGCCGTCAGCCGCGAGGGCGTCAGCGCCACCCTGTTCTACCTGCTCGTCTACGCGTTCATGTCGCTCGGCGCCTTCGGCGTGCTCACCCTGCTCGAGCGCCGCGGCCACAAGGCCATGGCCATCAGCGACCTGGCCGGGCTGGGACGGCGCTACCCGGTGCCGGCGGGCATGTTCGCCCTCTTCCTGCTGTCGCTCGCGGGGATCCCCGGCACCGCCGGGTTCATGGGCAAGCTGGCGGTGTTCCGTGCCGGGGTCGACGCCGGCCACGTGGCGCTCGTGGTCGTCGCGGTGGTGTCCAGCGTGATCGCGGCCTTCTTCTACATCCGGGTCATCGTGGCGATGTTCATGGAGGACGAACCCGACGACGTCGCCGACCAGCCGCTGCTGACCGCCCCCACGGGGCTGTCGGCGGGTCTGTCCGCCGCGGCCGCGGTGGTGGTGGTCATCGGCGTCCTGCCCGGCACGCTCATCGACCTCGCGGCGCAGGCCGCGTCCTTCGCGCGCTAGCGAGGCCCGGTCGAGGTCGGCCAGGTCGACCCGGTCGGTTCCGAGCACCCGGGTCAGCCCGGCGAGCAGCAGCGCCGGGTCGAAGCGGTCGTCGGCCCGGTAGCCGAAGTCCCAGTCCGAGCCGGCGTGCTGCTGACCACGGCTGCGTGAGCCGTGGAGGACCAGCAGGCGCAGCCCCGCATGGTCCGTCGCGGCCTGCTGCACGGCCGCGAGCCGGTCGTCGGTGTCCATGCTCGGATGCCAACGGTCACGTTCCCGCGCGGGCGCGGGAATCTCAGGTGACCCGGCCGCGTGTCGCCTCGGTCGGTGGCGACCGCGCCTGGGTTTCCCGCGCGGCGCGCGACGCCCGCATGGTGGCACCCGGCAGGTCACGCCGGCGCGGGCGCGTAGTGCGCGCGGGACTCGCTCGCACGGATGGGCTGGGACGCGGGCGTCTGCTCGAGGCTCGAGGGCAGGTCGGGCAGGGCCGCGGGTGCCGCCGCCTGGGTGAGCGCGGTGTCGAGCGCGCGCCCGGCGGGGTCGTCCGCCCAGCTCACGCGGGGCAGACCCAGGATGAGACCGGCGGTGGTCGCCGGGTGGTAGCCGAGCACCAGGCCGGTACGCGCGTACTGCCCGGGGGTGCAGGCCATGATGAGATCCGGGTCCTCGGCGAGCTCGGGTAGCTCGGCATCGCGCAGGCTGTCGAGGGTCGCCTCGACTTCGGCGAACGCCGCCGGCGGCAGGCAGGCGGCGTAGTCGGCCAGCAGCGCGTCCACGTCGAAGCGCTCGGCGACCGTCCCGGGTGCGGCGACCTGCACGAACCAGACGGTGGTGGGCGCGGGACCGCAGTCGAACGTGGTCGCCGAGCAGCGCACGGCGTGCCCCGCTGCGCGGGCGGCTTGATCCCAGCGGTTGGCGAGCCGCGGGTCGGTGGTGTCGGCCAGCGCGACGGGCTTGCGGCCCGCCAGGACCAGACCGACGGCGACGTCGGCGGGGTCGGAGACGAGCACGCGCCGTCCGTCGTGCCACAGCCACGGCACCTGGGCCAGGGCGCAGTTGGCGGTACGCAGGAGCTCGCTCACGAATCGCCAGCGCTGGTTGGGCACCTGCCAGCCGAGCAGCGCGTGGCCGTGGTTGGCGACCACGACGGTCTCGGTGCCCGCGGGACTCGCCCGACCCCAGACACCGTGCAACGGGGTGCCGTCCTCGCCGCGCCAGCGGCCCGCCAGCGGGGCCCGACCGGCCGGTGCGGGCTCCCACAGCTTCCACTCCTGATGCGCCATCGCGACCTCCTGGTTGCTCGACTCGATGCCGTGCACCCTAGGAGGGGGGTGCGACAACGCACGCAGGCGCTGAGCAACGGCCCGTGCAGGCCATGACCACGCCAGCGCGCTGCCTGTGGCCGGGCGCGTGGCCGGGCCACGTCCCCGGGCAGCGGCCGCGGTCTCCGCGACCGACGCTTACCGCCCGGTGGGCGTGGTGGCACCGGAAGCGCCGTCCCAGCCGGTGCAGCGCCGTGCGGCGGTGGCGCGACGCTAGACTTCCCGTCGGTTTGGCGATCTCCCAGAGTGCTATCGAGGATCTCGCGCGCAAGGGCGCGGAGCGGGGTCTCGACCTGCGCCCCGGTTTGGACCTGGTCGAGGAGCGCCTGCAGACCACCGTCGCCTCGGAGCTGCCGTTCGCGCAGGAGGCGTCGCGCTACCTGATCGACGCCGGGGGCAAGCGCTTCCGCCCCATGCTCGTGCTGCTCGCCGGCATGCTGGCCGGGGCCGACCCGACCGACGACCGGTTGGTGGACGCCGGGGTCGTCGTGGAGCTGGTGCACCTGTCCACGCTGTACCACGACGACGTCATCGACGCCGCCGACGTCCGCCGTGGTGCCCCCGCCGCGCACGTCAAGTGGTCCAACACCGTCGCGATCCTGACCGGGGACTTCCTGCTCGCCCGTGCCTCGGAGCTGTCCGCCGCGCTGGGGGTGGAGGTCACCCGGATCATGGCCCGCACGATCGCCGACCTCTGCGCGGGCCAGATCCGCGAGGTGCAGGGGTCCCTGGCGGCGCGCGACCACGGCGCCCCGGTCCTCGAGCCCACGCGCGACCACTACCTCACCGTGATCGGCGAGAAGACCGCGTCGCTGATCGCGGCCTCGTGCCGGCTCGGCGCGATCCTGTCCGATCAGCCGGCGGCGGCTGTCGAGACCATGACCGACTACGGCTGGCGCCTGGGCATGAGCTTCCAGCTCGCCGACGATGTCCTCGACGTGGTCGGCGAGCCCGGCGAGTCGGGCAAGCTGCCCGGCACCGACCTGCGCGAGGGCGTGCGCACGCTGCCGGTGCTGCTCGCCCTGGAGACCGAGGGGCCTGCCTCCCGGCTGCCCGGGCTGCTGGCCGACCCCACGGACGGCAACGTCGCGGCGGCGCTGGCGATCCTGCAGGACCACCCCGCGATCGAGCTGGCCCGGGACTCGGCGCGCCTGGAGGCCGGCATGGCCAAGCGCGCCCTGCAGGGGCTCACCGACGCCGATCCGGGCGTCCTCGAAGCGTTGGACTACCTCGCCGACTACGCGGTCGACCGCCTCGGCTGACCGCGGAGCCGACGCACGGCGCCACACACCGATCGGCGGCGCCGGGGTATCCCGCCGGTGCTCACCGGGTAGGACCTCCACGGCATCCCAGACCCACGTGCGGAGGAGCGACACCGTGAGAAACGAGGCGTTGGAGGACCTGCGCGAGCGCGCCCTGCAGCTGGTGGAGACCCGGCCTGCGGAGACGACGCCGGAGGCCACATGGCTCGTGGCCGAGCTGGAGCGCAACAAGGAGGTGCTGCTCGGCCTGATCGACCACCTGCTGACCGAGGGGCTCGAACCCGAGGAACCCGGGCCGCGGTAGCCCGGGGGCCGCGCAACCCCGGGCTAGTGGGAGAAGGGCTGCGGCTCGCCCTCGCTCAGGGTGAGGATCTCCACGCCCTTCTCGGTGATCAGGACGGTGTGCTCGAACTGCGCGGTGCGGCGCAGGTCCGCGGTCACCGCCGTCCAGCCGTCCTCCCACACCAGGTGGTCGGGGGTCCCGAGGGTCAGCATCGGCTCGACCGTGAACGTCATGCCCGGACGCAGCACGGTGCGGGCCTCGGGGGCGTAGTAGTGCGGGACGATCGGCTCGGAGTGGAACTGCTCGCCGACGCCGTGGCCGACGAAGGCGCGCACCACGCCGAGGCCGTGGTCCTCCGCGTGCGCCTGGATCGCCTTGCCGATGTCACGCACGCGGGCGCCGGGACGGGCGGCGGCGATGCCGAGCATCGTGGCCTCGTACGTCACGTCGATCAGCCCGCGTGACTCCTCGCTGATCGCCCCGACCCCGACGGTCACCGAGTTGTCCCCGTGCACGCCGTCGCGGTAGATGGTGACGTCGCAGTTGATGATGTCGCCCTCGGCGAGGGGACGGTCGTCGGGGATGCCGTGGCAGATCACCTCGTTCACCGAGGTGCACAGCGACTTCGGGAACCCGTGGTAGTTGAGCGGGCTCGGGTAGGCGCCGACGCGCACGGTCTCCTCGTGGACGATGCGGTCGAGCTCGTCGGTCGTGATGCCCGGCTCCACCGCGGCCACCACCCGGTCGAGGACCGCGCGGGCCGCCCGCCCGGTGGATCGCATCCGCTCGACGTAGTCGGGTCCGCTGACCGTGGGCTTGCCGCGCGGTCCCGGGTCGCCGCTCACCGCGTAGTCGGGCCGGGGGATCGCGTCCGGGACCACCCGGGTCGGGGTGAGCCTGCCCGGGCGGACCCGCTGCAGCACGGCGGTGGGCGCGGGCCGGGCGCCAGCCGCCCCGCCACCGCCCTCGGCACCCGCCGGCAGGGGCGGGGACTCGGGGTGATGGCAGTGCTTGAACTTGCGGTCGCTGCCACACCAGCACGGCTCGTTGCGCTTGGGTTCTCGCATCCCTCCATGGTGCCAGGCACCGGCCCCGAGGACCGCATCGACCGTTTATGCCATCCCGGAGCAAGTGCGTACACTTGGCGCCGCCGGGCCGCGTGCTGGGCACCAAAAGGCCCGTTTCCGACCAATCAGGGAGCGTCGCATGCCTGCGTACTACCAGGCGTACGGGACGGTGCTTGCGCTCGTGGGCGCCGGGGTCCTGCTCGTCGCGATCGCGTTCACCCTGAGCCGGCTGGTCGCCCCCGACAAGAAGTACGGCGGCAAGCTGTCGACCTACGAGTGCGGCATCGATCCGGTGGGCACCGGGTGGTCCCAGACGCACATCCGGTACTACCTCTTCGCGTTCATGTTCGTCGTGTTCGACGTGGAGACCCTGTTCATCTTCCCCTGGGCGGTGTCGCTCGGCGCGGCACCCGAGCAGCGGTTCATGCTCGGGGTGATGCTCGTGTTCCTGTTCTTCGTCACGCTGACGCTGCCCTACGAGTGGCGGAAGGGGGTCCTGAAGTGGGTCTAGTCGACCAGGTCGATCCGCCGCAGCCGCTCAAGTTCGTGCTCAACTGGGGCCGCAAGTACAGCCTCTGGGTGATGAACTTCGGGCTGGCGTGCTGCGCCATCGAGTTCATCGCCACGTCGGCGGCTCGCCACGACTTCATCCGGCTCGGGGTCATCCCGTTCGCGCACGGTCCCCGCCAGGCGGACCTCATGGTGGTCGCCGGCACCCTGACCGACAAGATGGCGCCCGCGATCAAGCGGCTCTACGACCAGATGCCCGAGCCCAAGTACGTCATCAGCTTCGGCTCCTGCTCCAACTGCGGCGGCCCCTACTGGGACAGCTACTCGGTCACCAAGGGGGTCGACCAGATCATCCCGGTCGACGTCTACGTGCCCGGGTGCCCGCCGCGGCCCGAAGCGCTGCTCGACGGGATCCTCACCCTGCAGGAGCAGATCGGCAAGGAGTCGCTGAAGGACCGCTACGCCGAGCGCGAGGCCCGCCATCCCATCGTGGTGGGCGGCGGGGACCCGACCCGCCATCCCGCCAGCGACCCGATGTAGCGGGAGATCAATGACCTCCTCGAGCCAGGCTCCGGCCACGCCCGCCACCGCCGGCGGCCCCGCATCGCCCCTGGAGGCGGCCGCCATCGCCGGGCGCCTGCGGGCGCAGCTGGGCGCGGCCGTCCACGACATCGACACCGCCTTCGGTCAGGCGACGGTCACGCTCGCCCCGGAGGCGCTGCCCGAGGCCGCCCGGCTGTGCCGGGAGTCGCCCGAGCTCGCCTTCGACTTCTACAGCTTCAACACGGGGGTGGACCTCGGCGAGGACGGCTTCGCCGTGGTCACCGTCCTCTACTCGATGCGCCACCGCCACCACGTCCTGCTGCGGGTGCTCGCCCCCGGCGGTCGGGAGGCGCCGCGCGTCCCGACCCTGACCCACCTGTACCTGGGCGCCAACTGGCACGAGCGCGAGACCTACGACATGTTCGGGATCGACTTCGAGGGTCACCCCGGCCTCCTACCGCGCCTGCTGACCGTCGAGAACTTCGAGGGCTTCCCGCTGCGCAAGGACTTCCTGCTGTCCACCCGGGAGGCCAAGCCCTGGCCCGGCCTGAAGGAGCCCAAGGCGGTCGGCGCCGAGGAGGGGGCCGACGCGACCGCGGCTGAGGCGCCCGTCAGCGCCGAGGACAAGGCCAAGGCCAGCCAGGCCCGCGCCGAGCGCGCCCGCGAGAAGGCCGCCGCGATGCGCGCCCAGAAGCAGGCCGAGCGGGAGGCGGCGCAGTCAGCGAGCACCGAGGAGGCGCAGGCGGCCGGGGCGGCCACCGCCGACGAGCAGTCCGACGCCCAGGCGGCCGCGGCGAACGGGACGACCGGCGGCGACACCGGCGGCGAGGCGGCGGCCCACGTCGCCGCCGCCGCCGGCGAGCCCGAGCCGCAGACCCCCTCGGGCGCCGCCGACATCGCCGGCACCGCCGTCGCGAAGGACGCCGCCGCCGGGGCGGTCGGGGGTGACCCGGCCGTGGGCGCCCCGGGGGACGCGACCGGCAGCGAGCCGCCGGTCCACGACCCCCAGGCCGAGGCCGCCGTCGGCGAGGGGGCCCCACCGACCCCCAGCGGGACGCCGGGCGTGGAGGCGGAGGGCCGGCACGCCGAGGCGCACGCACGGGACCGGTCGGCCGAGCCCGGCGTGTCCAGCGCCCCGCTCGACGACGAGCGCGCGCCCACGTCGGACGACGCCGACGTGGACCGCGAGCCCGGCGAGATCCTCGACGAGACCTCCACGCGACGCGACGACCGCCCGTCCGAGGCGCCGGAGACCAGCGACGGGGAAGGCGACCGGCCATGACCGACCTGGACAGCATGACCACCGAGCGCGGGGAGGGCCTGCTCCCCGGTGGGCCCGGCGAGGGTCTGCTCGTGGAGGTCCGCGACGAGGGCGAGCTGACCACCCAGGACATGAACCTGAACATCGGGCCGCAGCACCCGGCGACGCACGGCGTGCTGCGCGTGGTCATCGACCTCGACGGCGAGAAGATCCGGCGGGCCCGGCCGGTCATCGGCTACATGCACCGGGGGTTCGAGAAGCTCGCCGAGGCGCGGGACTACCGCCAGATCATGGCGCTGGTCAACCGCCACGACTGGCTGTCGGCATTCAACAACGAGCTCGGTGTGGCGATCGCCGTCGAACGGATGATGGGCCTTGAGGTCCCCGACCGCGCCCAGTGGATCCGCGTGCTCATGGCCGAGTGGAACCGCATCCTGAACCACCTGATGTTCATCGGGTCCTTCGGCCTGGAGCTCGGCGCGATCACCCCCGTGTTCTTCGCCTTCCGCGAGCGCGAGGACATCCAGCACCTCATGGAGAGCGCGACCGGCGGGCGGCTGCACTTCAGCTACGCCCGGGTCGGCGGGCTGAAGGAGGACCTGCCCCGGGGTTTCCTCGCCGCCAGCGCCCAGATGACCACCAACGTGCGTGCGCGCAGCCAGGAGTACCGCGACCTGCTCGAGGGCAACGAGATCTTCATCGCCCGCACCAGGGGGGTCGGACCGCTGCCGGCCGACGTCGCGGCCAGCTACGGGGTCACCGGGCCCACCCTGCACGCGATCGGGGTGCCCGAGGACGTCCGGGTGTCCGAGCCCTACGCCAAGTACGGCGACATCGACGTGCACGTCCCCGTGGGCACCAACGGGGACAGCTACGACCGCTTCATGGTGCTGCTGAACCGGATCGACGCCAGCTGCGACATCATCGACCACGTCCTCGACAACATCTCGGCGGGGCCGGTGACCACCAACCTGCCGAAGGTGGTCAAGGCGCCCGAGGGCGCGATCTACGTCCGCACCGAGAACCCCCTGGGCCAGTGCGGCTACTACCTGGTCAGCGACGGCAAGAAGAACCCCTGGCGCCTGAAGATGCGCACCCCGTCGTTCAACAACATCGCGATGATCTCCTATCTGCTGGAAGGGGCGCTGCTGAGCGACATGATCGCCATCCTCGGCAGCGTGTTCTTCGTCGTCGGCGACGTGGACCGGTAGGGCGATGGCGATCGTGGCGCAGTCCCTGTTCGCGCTCGACAGCGTCTGGCTGTCGCTCGGCCTGAAGCTCGGGCTCATCGTCGTGTTCTTCCTGACGGCCCCGCTGGCCATCGGCTACATGGAGCACAAGGTGATGGCGCACATGCAGGACCGGATGGGCCCCATGGAGGCGGGCATCGGGCCGATCAGGCACGGGGTGGGCCAGCTGGTCGCCGACGGCGTGAAGTTCATCCAGAAGGAGGACATCATCCCCTCGGCGGCGGACAAGTGGGTGTTCGCCTGGGCGCCGGCGGTCTCCCTGGTACCGGTGCTCGTGGTGCTCGTCGTGATCCCGTTCGGGCCCGGGGTCTGGGCCGAGGATCTCGACGCCGGCATCTTCTTCGCGCTGGCCGTCTCCTCGGTCGGCGTGCTCGGCATCCTGATGGCCGCCTGGTCGAGCGCCAACAAGTACTCGCTGATGGGCGGCATCCGGGCGGCGGCGCAGCTCATCGCCTACGAGCTGCCGCTGGTGCTGGCCGCAGCCGCCATCGTGCTGCAGACGGGCACGCTCTCCCTGGTGGGCATCGTCGAGGCCCAGCACGAGTTCCGCCTGTTCGGGGCGGTGCCGGTGCCCTTCGCCGTGCCCCACCTGATCGGCTTCGGGATGTTCTACGTCGCGGCGCTGGCCGAGCTGTCCCGGCCACCCTTCGACATGCCGATCGCGGACTCCGAGATCATCTTCGGCCACATGACCGAGTACACCGGTCTGCGCTACGCGTTCTTCATGCTGTCGGAGTACGCCGGGATGGTCGTCCTGTCGGCGCTGGCCACCGTGCTGTTCCTGGGCGGGTGGTATCCCTGGCCGGGCGTCGGGCTGCCCGCCGGCGCGCTGGGGGCGGTGCTGGGGTTCGCGATCACGATGGGCAAGATCGTGGGCCTGACGTTCGTTATGGTCTGGCTGCGCGCCACGTTCCCGCGCTTGCGTGAGGACCAGCTGCAGCAGATGTCCTGGCTGGTTCTCATCCCCCTGGCCCTGCTCAATATCGTCGTCGTTGCGATCGCGAAGGTGATGTGGTGATGCGCACCCTCCCGAAGATCGGCCTGCTCAAGGGCCTGGGTGTCACGCTCAAGACGATGATGACCCCGGCCACGACCGCGCAGTACCCCCACGTCAAGCCCGACCTGCCGCCACGGACCCGCGGCGTGATCGCCTTGATGGAGGAGAACTGCACCGTCTGCATGCTCTGCGCCAAGGAGTGCCCCGACTGGTGCATCTACATCGACAGCCACAAGGACACCATCCCGCCGAAGAAGGAGGGCGGGCGGGCACGCACGCGCAACCAGCTGGATCGCTTCGCGATCGACTTCGCGCTCTGCATGTACTGCGGCATCTGCGTGGAGGTGTGCCCGTTCGACGCCCTGTTCTGGTCCCCGGAGTTCGAGTACTCGACCTACTCGGTCCGTGAGCTGACCCACGAGAAGGAGCGCTTGCGGGTGTGGATGGACACGGTGCCCGCGCCACCGGACCTGGAGGTGGGCGCGGAGATCCCGCCCGAGATCAGCGACGGTCTGGCGGCCGCGCGCAAGGCCGCCGAGGCCCAGGCGGCCCAGCTCATGGCGGCATCGCAGCCGGCCGCGGGTGGCGGCGGTGCAGCCGGCGGCGGGCAGGCTGCTGCGCCCGCAGGCGACGACGACATCCACGTCGAGGCGCAGGTCGACCAGGAGGTCTTCGATCAGCTGGTGGCGGAGGGCAAGAGCGAGCGGGTGGCCCGCGCGAAGGCGAAGGCGGCGTACGTGCGCAAGGAGAAGGCCAGGATCCGTGCGGAAAGGGCTGCCGGGTGACGATCGCCGACGTCGTCATGCTGGCCGTCGCGGTGGTGGGCGGCGCGGCCGCCCTGCTGGTCGTCACGGCCCGCAACGTGGTGCACGCCGCGCTCTACCTGGTCGTGGCCCTGCTGGCCGTGGCCGGGACCTTCCTGGTGGTGGGCGCGGAGTTCCTCGCCTGGACCCAGGTGCTCGTCTACGTCGGCGCGGTGGTCGTGCTGATCCTGTTCGGGCTGATGCTGACGCGGGCGCCGATCGGCCCGATGGCCCAGCACAACGATGGGGGCAGGCTGGCGCTGGTCGTGAGCCTCAGCCTGTTCGGTTTCCTCACCACCATGATCCTCGGGGCCTTCGGCGACGTGGCGCTGACCCTGTCCGTGACGACGGCGGGGGACCTCGGGGACGTGCTGTACCTCCACTGGGCCTTCCCGTTCATGGTCCTCGGGTTCTTCCTCACCGTGTCGCTCATCGGGGCGATCATCCTCGCGCGCCGGGAAGAGGGGGAGGGGCCAGAGCCGCAACCCGACCCGGCCCTGCCGTCGGAGCGCCCGCAGCCGGTGCCCAGCGACGCCAGCGGGACGCCGGGCGTGACACACCAGAGCCAGGAGCTGCCGCGCTGATGATGGCCGTCTACCCGCTCGTGTTCGCCGCGCTGCTCTTCAGCGTGGGCGTGTACGGGGTCCTGTCCCGGCGCAACGCCGTCCTGGTGCTGATGAGCGTCGAGCTGATGCTCGCCGCGGCCACCATCAACCTGGTCGTCTTCGGGCAGGTGGCCGCCGCGCAGCTCGGCGACGCCCTGCTGTCCGGCCAGGTGTTCGCGCTGTTCGTGATCGCCGTCGGCGCCGCCGAGGTGGGGGTTGGGCTCGCGATCGTGCTGCTGCTGTACCGCAACCGGGCGTCGGTCAACATCGACGACGCCGACCTGATGAAGTTCTGACCCGATCCAGGAGCTGCTGGTGAGCGAGTACGCCTGGCTGATCCCCGCCCTCCCGGCGGCGGCGGCGGCGATCATTCTGGCCGCCGGCCGGCACCTGCCCAAGGGCGGCGCCGAGGTGGGGATCGCCTCCATGGCCATCGCCCTCGGGCTCGGGGTGCTCGTGGCCGTCGAGGTGTTCTCCGCCAACGTCGGCGCAGCCCTGGAGGGCACGCCGGCGTTCCTGGTGGAGCGGGCGGTGGAACTGACCCGGTTCGGCGGCGAGCTCGGCTTCGACGCCGGCATCCGCGTCGACGGCCTGACCGCCATGATGTTCCTGCTGGTCACGTTCGTGAGCCTGATGGTGCACATCTACTCCCTGGGCTACATGCACGGCGACCCCCGCTTCACCTGGTACTACACGCTGCTCAGCCTGTTCACAGCCTCCATGCTGCTGCTGGTGGTGAGCAACAACCTCATGCTGATGCTGGTCGGCTGGGAGCTGGTCGGCGTGTGCTCCTTCCTGCTGATCGGCTTCTGGTGGGAGGAGAAGAACAACTCGAACGCGGCTATCAAAGCCTTCCTCACGACCAAGACCGGCGACATCGGGCTGATCGTCGGGATCATCGCCCTGTGGTCCATGTTCCGGACCTTCGACATCGGCGAGATCATCGGGGCGGTCGGCGACGGGGTGCAGGCCGGTGGCGCGCCGCTCGACAGCGGCCTGCTGACCTTCGCCCTGCTCGCGCTGTTCCTCGGCGCGGTCGGCAAGTCCGCCCAGTTCCCCCTGCACACGTGGCTGCCCGACGCCATGGCGGGGCCCACGCCGGTCTCGGCGCTGATCCACGCCGCCACGATGGTCACCGCCGGCGTGTTCCTGATCGCCCGGCTCTTCCCGGTGTTCCACGCCTCCGAGACCGCGCTGCTGGTCGTGGCGATCATCGGCGCGATCACGCTGGTCTCGGCGGGTCTGCTCGCCATCGTGCAGGACGATGTGAAGAAGGTGCTGGCGTACTCCACGGTCAGCCAGCTCGGCTACATGGTCGCGGCGCTGGCGTTCAGCTACACCGCCGGGATCTTCCACCTGTTCACCCACGGTTTCTTCAAGGCCCTGCTGTTCCTGGGGGCCGGCTCGCTGATCCATGCGGCGCACTCGAACAACATGAGCGACATGGGCGGCCTGCGCCGGGTCATGCCGGTCACCTTCGCCACCTTCCTGGTCGGTTCCCTGGCGCTGGCGGCCTTCCCGCCCCTGGCCGGGTTCTGGTCCAAGGACGAGATCCTCGTCGAGGCCCTGCATGCCGGCGGGTACGGCGGCACGCTCGTGTTCGGCCTCGGCATCGTCGGCGGCCTGCTGACCGCGTTCTACATGGCCCGGGTGCTGTTCCTGGTCTTCGCCGGCACCTTCCGCGGGGCGGGCACGCCCCACGAGAGCCCGGTGTCGATGACCGCGCCGCTGGTGGCCCTCGCGATCCCCGCCGTGCTGATCGGCCTGGTCAACCTGCCGTTCGAAGCGTTCCAGCCCTACGCCTTCAGCGCCTGGACGATGTTCTCGATCGACTACTGGGCCGGCCACCCGATCGAGCTGAACCTGCCGATCGCGCTGGCGGCGACGGGGCTGGCCCTGCTCGGGTTCCTGGTGGGCGCCCGCCTGTACCGCCGGGTCCCGGAGCGCGACCCGATGCTGCGGATGGGGCTGGTCACCACGACGCTGCAGAACCGCTACTACCTGGACCACCTGTACGAGGGCGTGATCGTGGCCGGCCTGCGGGGACCGGTCGCGGCCGCTGCGGTGTGGCTCAACGACCGCGTGATCGACCAGGTCGTGTACCGTGCCGGCGCGGGTGTGGCCAGACTCGGTCAATGGACGTATGACGTCGGCGATCAGCGCGGCATCGACGGAGCCATCAACGGGATCGGCAACTCGACGATGTGGTCGGGGGCCCGGATGCGCCTGGCGCAGTCGGGCAACGTGCAGCTGTACGCCGGCGGGTTGTTCGTCGGCGTGATCGTCCTCGGCGTACTGTTCGCGACCGCGTAGCCGACCAGCAGAAGGGACCAAGGCATGTGGGAGAACTGGGCGATCAGCGTCACGGTGTTCCTGCCGCTGCTGGGGGCGGGGATCATCATGCTGATCCCGCGGCGCAGCGAGGAAACCGCCAAGCCGGTCGCGCTCCTGGTCTCGCTCGTGGGCTTCGTGCTGTCGCTCGCGATCCTGGGGACGTACTACCTCGGCGACGTGCGCGGGGCGGGTGAGGCGCTGGCGTTCCACGTCGACATCCCGTGGATCGCGGCGATCGGCGCGAACTACCACGTCGGCATCGACGGGATCAGCCTGCCCCTGTTCGTGCTGTCCTACCTGCTCACCTTCCTCTGCTCGATCTACGCCTACCAGCACATCGAGGAGCCCGGTCGCCCCCGCGCCTTCCTCGCGCTGATGCTGCTGCTGCAGACGGGGATGGCGGGGACGTTCATCGCCTTCGACCTGGTGCTGTTCTTCGTGTTCTGGGAGCTCGTCCTGGTCCCGATGTACTTCATGATCGGGATCTGGGGCGGCCCGCGGCGCGAGTACGCCGCCGTGAAGTTCTTCCTCTACACGCTGTTCGGCTCGGTGTTCATGCT
>JBBDQS010000080.1 GCA_040905805.1 Egibacteraceae bacterium
CCGACGCGATGGGCCACGACGCGCGCATCGGCCGGGCCTTCCTCAACGCGGGGCTTGGCTACGGCGGGTCGTGTTTTCCCAAGGACGTCGAGGCGTTCGTGCACATCGCCGCGGAGCTGGGCTATGACTTCGGGATGCTGCGCGAGACCGAGCGCATCAACCGGGAGGCCAAGCGCTGGCCGATGGTGCAGCTGCGCCGGATGGTGTGGAACCTGGCCGGCAAGCAGATCGCGGTCCTCGGGGTGGCGTTCAAGCCGGGCACCGACGACATCCGCGACGCGCCCGCCCTGGAGGTGGTCGACGCGCTGCTGGCCGAGGGCGCCGAGGTGCGCCTGCACGACCCCGTCGCGTTGGACCACGTGCGGGGGCGCTACCCCAGCGCGGTGCTGTGCGACAAGGCCACCGACGCCCTGTCGGGCGCGCACGCCGTGGTGGTGTGCACCGAGTGGGACGAGTACGAGGCGATCACCCCCGAGCAGCTGCGCGAGCTGCTGGCCTACCCCGTGGTGGTCGACGCCCGCAACGTGTGGGACCCCGACGCGCTGACCGCCGCCGGTCTGCAGGTGGCCAGCATCGGCCGACCCGCCGTGGACCACCCCGAACGTTGACGGGCGGGCCCCCCCCCCCCCACCCTGCACAGCTGAGAATCGCCTCCGCAAGCTCCGGCGATTCACGGGTCAGGCCGGGGGGGAGAGGTGGCCCCGTCGGACGAGCCGGTTCAGCATGCGGGCGAACATCGACGCCGCCTGGTCGCGCTGGACGGCGCGATGCGGCTCATAGATGGTGGAGGAGATCCCGACGATGATGCCCGCCTCGGCCGCGCGGTTGACCGCCTCCTCGTGCACGAGGCCGCCGTCGTCGGTGAACCGGTCGGGACCGACCGGGAGGGTCTCGCCGGTGATCGCCGCGTAGGCGCGGACGAGGAACGTGGCCATCTGCGCGCGGCTGACCAGCCCACTCGGCCCGTACACCGTGTCGGACAGTCCGCGGACGACGGACAGCTGCGCCAGCTGGTTGATGGCGTCGGCGTGGTGGTTGCCGGCGATGTCGGTGAAACCCTGGTCGTGGGGTGCCGGCAGGCGCAGGCCGGACCGTTGCACCAGACGGATGAGCAATGCGGCCATCTGCGCCCGATTCAGCGGGTCGCCCGTGCCGTAGGTGGCGGTGCTGGTGCCGTTGGCCAGGCCGTACCAGACCACGCAGGCAACGGCTTCCCGGTGGGTGTTGCCCCGGACGTCGTCGAAGGTGGTCGTCGGCACCAGCCCGGGCGGGCAGGCGGTGATGATGCGTGCGTCCAACGGCACGATCGCGCATGGCGCCGACCCGTCGGGTTCGCGGAAGATCTGGGTGACCCACAGCACGCCGGCGCGCCGCTTGGCGCCGATGCCCACCTCCGTGTAGCGCGTCGACAGCATGTGCGCGCGGTGGCCGGGGGAGGCCAGGAACCGCCGATGCACGGCGTGCGCCGTCGAGGCGACGCCCACGGTCTCGCCGAGGCCGCGCCACCCCCGCACCTGGGCGGCGATGGGGCCGTGTGACAGCTGCCCCTCGTCGGCCATGCGCGTGCTCCAGCTCCGGGCGACGTCGCGGAGGTCGCTGCACACGCGCAGGGGCAGGGCGCCGACGGCACCTCGGCTCTGGTCGACGAGGTTGACCAGCGCGGTCTCGGCGCCGGCGTCGACCTGCGCGGAGGCCTCGGTGGCGGTCACCAGTACGGTCGTGGCCAAGGCGACCACAAGCATGAGCGCTGTGGCGACGCGCAGGGGCGCCGCAGGGCATGAGCATGCCTGCATGGGTGAGCCAGCTCTGTGGGTGAGGGGTGGGGCGGGGTGACCCTAACCCGCGGCTGGTGGCCGCGGCAATCCGGGGGCGGGCTCGATCGGCCAGGGTCCACCCCGCAGGTCCTCGATCGCCGCCATGACCGCGAGCACGACCGGTTCGGCGAACCACGGGCCGACCACCTGGACACCGACCGGGGCGCCCGCAGCGTCCACACCCGCCGGCACGGAACCCGCGGGCACACCCGCGAGGTTCCACGGGTTGGTGAAGCGGGTCAGCACCCCCACGACGGCCTCGGCGTGCCCGTCCACGACCACGGGATCGGCCCCGACGGCGGGGACCACGCAGGGCAGGGTCGGGGTGACCAGCACGTCGACGTCGCCGAAGACCGTCCGGACCTGGGCACGCAGGCGGGCGGCGTGGCCGTGCGCTGCGGCCAGGTCGGTGGCCCGCAGCTCGCGGCCACGCTCCAGTCGGGCGCGGACGTCAGGCCAGAACCGGTCGGCATGCGCGGCCAGACGGTCACCGTGGATCAGGGCGGCTTCCGCACCGAGGACCTGTCCGTTGGCCGTGGCGGCACCCTCCAGCGCCGGCACGTCGACCGAGGTCACGCGCGCACCGGCGGCCGCGAGCATCTCGAGCGTCGCCTCCCACACGCCGCGGACGTCGGGGTCCATCCGCATCGCGCGGACCTGGGTGGGGACGCCGAGGCGCAGCTGCGCCAGGGGCGGGGGGTCAGGGGCGGGCGCGGCCTCGACGCTGTGATCGTCCGCCGGGTCGTACCCAGCGATGGCGTCGAGCAGCACGCCGGCCTCGGCCACGCTGCGGGCCATGGGGCCAACCGTATCGAGGCTCGGCGCCAGGGGCTGCACGCCGGTCAGGGGCACGAGACCGCGGGTCGTCTTCAGGCCGACCACGCCGCAGCAGGCCGCCGGGATGCGGACGCTGCCACCCGTGTCGGTACCGAGGCTCCCCTGCACCATGCCCGTCGCGAGTGCTGCCGCCGACCCACCGGAGGACCCGCCGGCGACGCGGCCGGGCGCCCGCGGGTTGCCGACCTGTGGCGTGACGAGGCCGTACGCGAACTGGTGGAGCGCCAGGGTCGCCACGACCGTGGCGCCCGCATCGAGCAGGCGCGCCACCGCGGTGGCGTGCACGGACTGCGGCGCGGGGTCGGTCAGGTCCGGCGCCCCGCACACGCGGCGCACGCCGGCCACGGCCAGGAGATCCTTGACGCCCAATATCACACCCGCCAAGGGCCCCCGGGGCGCGCCTTCCAGCGGGGGATCGAGCCACTCCACCACCGCCCCCAGGCCCGGCTCCCACGCGTCCCGGCGCACTGCCGCCTGGCGCACATCCGACGGATCGAGCGGGACCACCCGGATCACTCCTCGCCGAGACGCGAGCGGAACCACGGGACGGTGCGGGCCAGGCCGTCGGCGAGGTCGATCGTGGCGCGCCAGCCGAGCAGCTGCTCGGCGAGGGTCGTGTCGGGACGGCGCACCCGCGGGTCGTCGGTGGGGGTGGGGTGCAGCGCGACGCCGGGATGGCAGCCGACGGCGTCCTGCACGGCCTGGGCCAGCTCCAGGATGGTGACCTCGCGGGGGTTGCCGATGTTGACCGGTCCGGTGTGGTCGGCGACCAGCAGGCGCAGCAGCCCCTCGACCTCGTCGTCGACGTAGCACAGCGACCGGGTCTGGGTGCCGTCGCCGAACACCGGCAGCGGCTCGTCGCGCAGGGCCGCGGCGAAGAACGCCGGCACCGCCCGCCCGTCGTCCACGCGCATGGTCGGCCCGTAGGTGTTGAAGATGCGCGCGATGCGCACCGCCACGCCGTGCTGGCGGTGGTAGGCCAGGCACAGCGCCTCGGCGAAGCGCTTGGCCTCGTCATAGACCCCCCGGGGCCCGACCGGGTTGACGTTGCCCCAGTAGGTCTCCGGCTGGGGGTTGACCTGCGGGTCGCCGTAGACCTCCGAGGTGGAGGCCAGGAGCAGCCGCGCGCCCTTGGCGCGGGCCAGTCCCAGCGCCTTGTGGGTGCCAAGCGACCCGACCTTGAGCGTCTGGATCGGCCAGCGCAGGTAGTCCACCGGCGAGGCGGGCGAGGCGAAGTGCAGGATGTGGTCCACCGGGCCGGGGACGTGCAGGAAGTCGGTCACGTCGTACTGCACCAGGCGGAACCCGGGCCGGCCCGTCAGGTGCGCCAGGTTGTCGGGGTCGCCGGTGATGAAGTTGTCGATGACGGTCACCGCCGCGCCCAACGCCACCAGCCGGTCGCACAGGTGCGAGCCCAGGAACCCCGCCCCGCCAAGGACGACCACGTTCGCGCCGCGCAGCGCCTCGAGCCGGTCGGTCATTGGCAGAACCCTACCGGCCGGGACGGCGATTGCCCGTCCCCACCCCCTCGCAGGTAGGCTGCAGCATCCTCTGCCGACAAGGACAGCCGCCTCATGCCTGTGTTCCCGAGCGCCGAGTGGGTCCAGGCGTTCTGCGACGAGTTCGTCGCGCACCCCAAGGCCGGTGACGCCGCCACGGCACTGCAGGGCAGCTACCGGTTTGTCATCGAGCCGTCCGGTCCACTCACGCAACGCCACGTCTACGACCTGTCGATCGAGCCGGGTGGCGACGACGGCGCGGTGGCCAGGCTGCTCGACGACCCACCGGACCGTCCCCGACTGGAGCTACGCGCCGACTACGCCAACTGGCGCCGGCTGATCACCGGGCAGCTCGACGTGGCGATGGCGATCATGCTGCGGCGGGTGCGGGTGAGCGGGGACCTGTCGGGCGTGACCCGCAACCTGTCGAGCTCGAAGCCGCTGACCGATGGGCTGAGGGCGGTGGACACGCAGTGGATGGAGTGATGATGACGACGTGGGACGCAGCAGTGACCGTGGCGATGCAGGGGGGACACTCGTGAGGATCGGGATCATCGGCGTGGGTCACGTGGGTCTGGTGACCGCGGCGTGCATGGCCGAGCTCGGCCATGACGTGGTGGGCATGGACGACGACCGGGCCAAGATCGGCAGCCTGCACGGGGGGCGGATGCCGTTCGTGGAGCCCGGTCTTGACGAGCTGGTCGCGGGCGGGGTGGAGGCGGGGCGGCTGCGATTCAGCGACCAGCCGGGGGACGCGGTCGAGGGTGCGGATGTGGTGTTCATCTCGGTGGGCACGCCGCGGCGGGAGGACGGCGCGCCCAACCTGTCCTACGTGCAGGCGGCGGCGGCCAGCGTGGCCACCCACGCGACCGCCCCGGTGGTGGTGGCGGAGAAGTCCACGGTGCCGGTGCGCACCGGTGAGCGCATCCGCCAGGCGTTGGCGTTGGAGGCCCAGGCCGGCGGGGGCGGGCGCGCCCACGAGGTGGTGAGCAACCCGGAGTTCCTGAAGGAGGGCAGCGCGATCGAGGACACGCTGCGTCCCGACCGGGTGGTGGTGGGGGCGGACTCCGAGCACGCCCATGCGGTGATGCGCGAGGTGTACGCGCCGCTGCTTGCCCGCCACGACTGCCCGTACGTGGCCACCGACGTGCGCACCGCCGAGCTGATCAAGCACGCGTCCAACGCGTTCCTGGCCACCAAGATCAGCTTCATCAACGCGGTGGCGCGCATCTGCGAGCTGGCGGGCGCCGACGTGGAGCAGGTCGCCGACGCGATGGGCCACGACGCGCGCATCGGCCGGGCCTTCCTCAACGCGGGGCT
>JBBDQS010000081.1:0-10387 GCA_040905805.1 Egibacteraceae bacterium
CCGACTGGGCACCCGCCGACTGCTCTGCGGTGGACTTCTTCGCCGCCGCCGCCTTCGCGGTGGACTTCGTCGCCCCGGACTGGGCACCCGCCGACTTCTTCGCGGTGGACTTCTTCTCCGTGGCCCTCTTGGCCGCCGCCTTCTTCGCCGCTGCCTTCTTCGCCGCTGCCTTCTTCGCCGCTGCCTTCTTCGCCGCTGCCTTCTTGGCAGACTTGCTGCCCCCAGACTTCTTCCCGCCGGACTTCTTCCTGGCAGCGCCCCCCTTCGCCGACGCGGCCTTCCGGCCCGCAGCCCTGCGGTTCGCCGAGCGGGCGCCAGATCCGGCGCCCGGGACCCGCTTGCGCGTCCGCGTCCACGCCACGTCGACCGCCAGGTCGTTGCGAGGGTCCAGGGCACCGGTCTCGGGGTTGAAATGCCAGGTCGCCCGCTGCGCCCGCCCCCGGCTGCGGTAGCGCAAGGTGACCTGCCAGTGCGGGTCACCCTCGCGGCGTGCCGCGGTCCATTCCACCGACGGGTCGTCGGGACCGACACCCTTGGACGCGAGGTTTCGCTCCACGGCCTCCGCGATGGGCTCGGCGCTCACACCGAGGCGCGACTTGGCCACGAAGCTCGACCACACGGCCTGCAACACCTGATCCCGCTCAGCCTCGATGGGTGGCAACCAACGCCGGACCCACCACTCGTCGGTGTCGGCCTGCTTGGCCACCGCTCGGATCCCCTGCCCGGCCCGCAGGAGGGACTGGATCTCCCGGGGTGCCAGGCTGCTCGGACGGGGCCGGTCCGAGGCCACCGCTACGGCCTCCTCATCCGTCGCGGCCCGCGCCGCAGCCGCCATGCCTGCCAGGGGCCCTTCCCCACGCGGGGCGCGCTCGCCGTCTGGGGGACGGTGCCCGTCCGGAGGGGCGTCACCGTTCGGGCTCGGGGCATCCGACGGGGCGTCAGGCGCGAAGGCCGACGTGACCGGGTCCTGGGACTGCTCGTCCAGCTGCTCGTCCGAGACGAGCGCCGCCAGCGGATGCGCATCGGGATCCACGCGCTGCAAGACCTCGGTGAGGGTCGCGACGAAATCCTCGTCGAGGGGCGCCTTCAAGCGTCCGCCGCTCTCCCCCGCATCGGTGAACACCAAGTGGAGCAGGTCAGCCGTGTACCCGACCAGCTGTAGATCTTTCACGTGTTCTCCCGGCGGGCCGTTTCAAGGCATTGTGGGTCACAGCATGCCTCCCGGCAAGCAGGGGCCTCACGCGCCTCCGCGGGTCACATGCTCAGCCGAGCGCGATGAACCTGCTGGTCGGTGCCAAGCCACGGTCCTGGAGGGTTCGAATCGCCCGTTCAGCATCCACGTCGAAGACCACCGCACCCTCGGGACGGTCGAGCAGGTAGGTCACGATGCAGTCCTCGCAGGTCTCGGTGCCCTGCATCGCACACTCGCCACAGTCGATCCGCACAGCCTCGGCCTTTCCTCGGATTGTCGGCGCACAGCCGCTCACCCGAGCACCGTATGCCGGGGGTGCGACAACGCCGCCTCCGCACGCTCCGGCGAGTCGCCCGGCCACGCGACCACCGTGGTGGTGCGGAGCACGGGTCAGGCGGGCTTGTGCGCGACCACGGTGAGGGCGCGGGCGACCTCGTCGTGGCGGGCGGCAGGCAGCCGCGTCCGCATGAGGTCGATCAGGTCGGGGGTGAACAGCGGGTAGAGACCGGCGTCGTCCAGGCTGAACGGCGCACGACCGAGCACCACGATCCCGGTGAAGCCGATGCGGTCCATCTTCTCGACGAAGACACGCTCCGTCAGGGCCCCGGCCACTCACCCCGCCCAGGCCGCCGGATGGGTGAGGATCTCCGCGGGCAGCTCCTCGTCGCGGATGGTGAGATCGGCCACGCACAGCCGGCCGCCCGGGCGCAGCACACGGTGGGCCTCGGCCAGCACCCGGCTCTTGCGGGCCGAGAGGTTGATGGCGCCGTTGGAGATCACCACGTCCGCCGATGCATCCGCGAGGGGCACCGCCTCCATGGCCCCCTCCAGGAACTCGACGTTGCCGACGCCGGCGCCCTCGGCGGCCGATCGCCCGCGCTCGACCATCTCGGGAAGGAAGTCGACGCCCACCGCCCGGCCGCCCGGCGACACCTGCGACGCGGCCAACAGGGTGTCGAGCCCGGCGCCGCAGCCGAGGTCGACCACCACCTCCCCGGCGGCCAGGTCCGCCACGGCCAGGGGGTTGCCGACGCCAAGCGCCCACTCGCGGGCCTGCTCGGGCATCGTGGCCAGCTGCTCCTCGGTGTAGAACCGTCTGCCGGGACCACCGGGTGCGCCGAGGGCGCGGTAGGCGTCGACGACGAGCTCCTGCACCTCGTCGGAGTACATCAGGTCCTTGCTCATGCGTCCTCCTCCAGTGCGTCCAGGAAGGCGACGAGACGCGACTCGACCGGCGCGGGCAGCGCCACGGGGCCGGTGGCCGAGCGCAGCAGCGTCCGCAGCTCCGCGGCGAACTCGGCCTCTCCGCAGCACCGTCGGCAGAAGGCGAGGTGCTGGTCGACCCGGTCGCGTTCGGTGGCGGCAAGGTCCTGCTCCAGGTACTCCCAGAGCTGGCGGACCGCCTCGGAGCAGCTGATCATCGCGACCCTCCCGGCGACTCGACGAGCAGGTCGTGCTCGTTGGCGTACTCCCACAGCGCCTCCTCGAACAGCTTGCGCCCGCGGTGCAGCCACGACAGCACGGTGCCCTGGGCCACGCCGAACATCCGCGCCACCTGGTTGGTGGACATCCCTTCCATGTGCACCAGCACCAGCGGCGCGCGGTACAACGGCTTCACCCGGTCGAGCACCTGCCAGACGTCGTCGTGCTCGAAGCAGCGCAGGAAGTCCAGATGCACGCTGTCGGAGTACGGCCAGGGATCCTGCTCGGCGATGGTCCGGTACAGGGAGTACTCCTCGGTGGGGTCGCGGGGGTCCTCGCGCGGGAGCCCCGCCTGTCGGCGGTAGCGATCGCGGACGCAGTTCAGCAGGATCTGGCGGAACCACGCCGGCGCGGCCTTGCGGTCACGCAACCGGTCATAGCCGCGGTACGCCTTGAGCAGGCACTCCTGGACGGCGTCCTCGGCATCCTCGCCCACCAGCTGGCGAGCCAGGGCGTACAGCCAGGGCAGCTGCTCGCGCGCGACGCTGGTGAAACTGCCCTCCTGCTCCTGGCTCACGGAGGCGGGGCTGCCTGCCATACGGGCCCCTCAGTGCGACTTCCGTGCGAGAAAAGCATACCCTTGGACGCCGTAGGCGCGGGCGTTGGCTTCGCCCCTGGCCCCGGCGAAGGTGTCCACGGGTGGGCCGACCTGCACCCCGACGAACCCCGCCTGCTCGAGCATCCGCTGCCAGCCTGCGCACGGCAGGCCGCCGGCGATTCACCCGGTCCACAGGTCGATGTCACGGACCGCCTCCTCGGGGACGGGCGTCGGGCACCGGCAGCGATTCGGCCAGCCCCTCCCGGAACGCCACGTGGCCGAATCCGAGGCCGGCGGCAGTCGCCCGGGCTTTGGTGAGCATCTCCGCGGTCATGTCGACGCCGACGACCGCTCCGTCGGCGCCGACCGCCGCGGCCGCGACGAAGGTGTCGAAGCCCGCGCCGGACCCGACGTCCACCACGCGCTCCCCTGCCCCGACGCGGCGCAGCGAGAACGGGTTGCCGACGCCCGCGAAGGATTCGACCGCCGCGTCCGGCAACCCCGCGACCGTCTCGTCGGCGTAGCCAAGATGGCGGGCGAGCGCCCGACCGGTGTGGAAGTGGTGCTCACCGTCGGGCTCCAGGGCGACGGCGCGGTACTTGCTGCGCACCTCCTGCCGCAACGCCTGGGGGTCCACGATCCACCGGTCGGCGCCGTCTGCGCGTGGTGGCGCGGTCTGGGATGGGCCTGTCGCGGTCATGTGACCTCCTCGCGGCCGGGGCGCGGCGCGGTCGCACGCCACCCCGGGAGCGCTGTTGCCTAGCAAGTAGGACGCAGGCAGGCCGCCACCTATTGCAGGTCTGAGCCGGGCACGTCGACGACCTCGATCGCGTCGGTGGCGCCGCACCACCGGCAGGTCACGGCGACGGGGGTGACCTCGATGCGCTCCTCCTCCTCGACGGCGCCCACGCCGGCGAGGTCGGCGTGCCAGTAGCGGCGGACCCGTTCGACGGACTCCACGTCGAAGCGGGTGACGTTGCCGCAGCCCCCACAGCGGTACCGTTGTCCGGGGGCCAGACCTGCGGCCAGTTCCACCACGACAGCTCTCCTCAGTTGCGGACGTGGCTCGCAGGCTAGCGGCCTGCGTCAGCCGGCCCGGGGTAGCCGGCCTGCGTCAGCCGGCCTGCGTCAGCCGGCCTGCGTCAGCCGGCCTGCGTCAGCCGGCCTGCGTCAGCCGGCCCGGGGTAGCCGGCCTGCGTCAGCCGGCCCGGGGTAGGCGCGGGAAGTTCGCCCGGGGGCTCGGGCCGTGCTCACGCACCGTGGTGGCGACTGTGCGCGCGACACCGACCAGCTCCGCGGTGTCGACCCCGTGGTACGGCGACGGGTACGGGGCGAGGTGGTGCGCCGCACGAGCGAGCAGTGTGAGCGCGCCCTCCGCGTTGCCCCGTTGGGTATGCACGCATCCAACCGCGACCTGGGTCACACCCTTCCAGAAGTCCCGGTCGGCCGGTTCGACATGGTCGGACTTCCAGATCCACTCGAAGAACTCGTGCGCCTCGAAGAACCGTTCCTGGTCGAAGAGCGCCACGGCGCGCTCGAACGCCGCGCCCACCGATCCGACGACCTCGTCGGGCTCCTGGCGCCCGGGCAGCTCGTCGGGCGCGTCGCGCGCGAGCGGACGGCCATAGCGGTCACGGGGCCTCGCGCTCATGGCACCTGGGGTCGTGCATCCACCGGCGGCTCACCTCGCCGCCGAGTATACGAACGCGCCTACCGCGGCGACCCCCCAAGGGCCTGCGCGCGCAACCGGGAACCCGGGCTGGTGCTCCCGCGTTGACATCACCGATGAGCATGCCCGACCGCAGCTGGCAGGAGCGGGCCGCGTGCGCCCGTTCCGACGCCGAGACCTTCTTCTCGATCGAGCCTGACGTGGTGCGCCAGGCCCTGGCGCTCTGCGCGCGCTGCGAGGTCCGGGAGACCTGCCGCGCCGAGGCCCTCGCCCGCCGGGAGATCTTCGGCGTGTGGGGCGGCACCACGGAGACTGAACGCCGCCGCATCTTCCGCCGCGAGCGCCGCCGCCGCCGCCGCGACGCCGCGTAGCCGGACGGCTTGACCCGAACATCTGTTCGGGTACGCTGCGGCCATGCCGGCCGCCCAGCCCCGCCTGACCGATCTCGGGACGCCCCTGCACGCGGTCACGTTCGTGGTCGTGGACCTGGAGACCACCGGCGGGTCACACGCCGACAGCGCCATCACCGAGATCGGCGCCGTCAAGGTCCGCGGCGGCGAGATCCTCGGCGAGTTCGCCACCCTGGTGAATCCGGGTGTCGCGATCCCCCGGGGCATCAGCGCCCTGACCGGCATCACCGACGCGGCGGTGGCGAGCTTCCCCCCGATCCAGGCGGTCCTGCCGGCCTTCCTCGAGTTCGCCCGCGGGGCGGTCCTCGTGGCGCACAACGCCGCGTTCGACACCGGCTTCCTGAACGCCAACCTCACGCGCCTGGACTACCCGCTGCTCGAGCATCCCGTCGTCTGCACGGCGGGGCTGGCACGCCGGCTGGTGCGCCAGGAGGTCCGCGACTGCAAGTTGGCCACCCTCGCCCGGTTCTTCCGCTGCGCCACCCAGCCGGCCCACCGCGCCCTGGCCGACGCCCGCGCCACCGTCGAGGTCCTCCACGGCCTGCTCGAGCGGGCCGGCCCGTTCGGGGTGGTGACCGACGAGGATCTCGTCGAGTTCGCCCATGTGCGCAACACCCCGCTGTACAAGGCCCGCAAGCCGCTGGCCGACGGCCTGCCCCACGCGCCGGGGGTGTACGCGTTCCGATCGGCCTCGGGCGAGCTGCTGTACGTCGGCAAGGCCACGGACCTGCGGGCACGGGTGCGCAGCTACTTCGGTGGGGACGACCGCCGCCGGATCACCGACCTGCTGCGCGAGGCGGCGGCGATCGACCACTGGGTGACGCCCACGCCGTTGGAGGCGGCGGTGCGCGAGGTCCGCCTCATCGGCCGGCACCGGCCCCGCTACAACCGGCGCTCGACGATGCCCGGGCGGGGGGTGTGGCTGAAGCTGACCGCCGAGCGCTTCCCGCGCCTGTCCACAGTCAACGCGGTCCGCGACGACGGCGCCACCTACCTGGGGCCGCTGACGTCGCGACGGGTGGCCCAGGGGGTCGCGGATGCCCTCCACGAGGTCGTGGCGATCCGCCGGTGCACCCCCCGCATCGGGCCGCGGACCCGCTTCGCGGCGTGCGCCCTGGCGGAGATGGGTCGCTGCCTGGCCCCCTGTGACGGGCGTGTCGGGCCGGCGGAGTACGCGCCGGCCGCCGACCGGGTGGCCGCGACCCTCGCCGGTGATCCCGACCCCGTCCTGATGGGGCTGGTGCAGCGGATGCGCGATCTCGCCGCCGGGGGACGGTACGAGGAGGCCGCCACCGCCCGTGACCGGCTGCATGCGGTGGTGAGCGCGGTCGCGCGCAGCCGCCGGCTGGCGGCGACGGCTGCGCCGCTCGAGCTCGTCGTCTCCCGGCCCGGTCCCCGTGCCGGCACCCGTGCGGTCGTGCTGGTCAGGCGGGGTCGGCTGGCCGCCAGCGCGGTGTGCCGGTCCGAGGAGGTGGCCGGGACGGTGCGGCGGCTGCGCGCGGACACGGCGCACCTGCCCGACCCGGGGACGGGCCCGCTGCCCTTCACCGACGCCGAGGAGGTCGGCCTGGTCGCCGGCTGGCTGGACGGGCGCGGGGCGCTCGTGCACCACTGCGACGGGGAGCTGGCCAGTGCGGTTGCCGGGGGGCGCACGCTCGCCGACGAGGCCGCCCAGCTGGCGGCCAGCCGCCGCGACACGGGACGCCCCCACGCCGAGCTCGCCGCCAAGCGCACCCGCCGCTGAGACGTGAATCGCCGGAGCGCCAGCGGAGGCGATTCTCTGCTGTGCCGGGTGTGGCGGTCGCGCAGCGACCGCCCGGGACTGCTGACGGCGGTGTGGGCGGTCCCTCAGGCGGTCGCGGCGGCCTGTTCCTGGGAGACACGGACCCAGTCGTCCAAGGTGCGCGCCGCGGCCCCCGAGTCGATCGACGCCGCCGCCGCCCGCAACGCCTCCGCCCAGGCGTCCACCAGGTCGGCCGCGACCAGCGCCGCGGCGGCACCGAGGAGCACGGCGTCGCGCGGCGCGCCGTGCTGCCCGCCGAGCACCGCCTCGGCGACCCGCCGGTTGTCGGCGACCTCGCCGCCGCGCAGGTCACCCGCGGCCGCGGGCGCGATCCCGTGGTCGGCCGGGTCGAACGTCCACTCGGTCACCCCGCCTCCCCGCACCTCCCACACCCGCGACGGTCCGGCGGGGGTGAGCTCGTCCAGGCCGTCGGACCCGTGGAACACCAGCGCATGCGTGGTGTCCAGGCGAGCCAGCACCGCCGCCATGCGCGCCGCCAGCACCGGGTCGCTCACCCCGATGGTCTGGTGGCGTGCCCCGGCGGGGTTGGTGAGCGGGCCGAGGATGTTGAACACGGTGCGCACGCCGAGCTCACGGCGGACCGGGACGACGTGGCGCATCGCCGGGTGGAACGTCGGGGCGAAGCAGAAGCCGATCCCGATCTGGCGGATGCACGCCTCCACCCCGGCGGGCGGCAGGTCGATGGCCACCCCCCATGCCTCGAGCAGGTCCGCGGAGCCGCACAGGCCGCTGGCGGCGCGGTTGCCGTGCTTGGCGACCGTCGCCCCCGCGCCGGCGGCGACCAGCGCCGCCACCGTCGACACGTTGAAGGTGCCGGCACGGTCCCCGCCCGTCCCGCACGTGTCCACGACGGCACCGTCGACCCGCACGGGCAGGGCGTGGCGGCGCATGGTCCGGGCCAGCCCGGCGATCTCCTCGGCGGTCTCGCCCTTGGCCTGCAGCGCGACCAGGAAGCCGGCGACCTGCGCGGGTGTGGCCTGCCCCTCCATCACCGTGTCCAGGGCTGCGGCCGTGGTCGCGTCGTCGAGGTCCTCACCCGCCATCAGCCGGGTGAGGATCTCCGGCCAGCTCGGTGCGTCCGCCGGGGTCACCGGCCGCCGCCGAGCATCGAGCCGCCGCCCTGCGCGGTGACCCCCTCGACCTCCTCCAGGTCCCCGGGCGTCGGGCCCGTCAATCCGCCGACGTGCGGCAGCTCGGGCACCGGCATGCCGTCGCGCACGGCGCGGACGACCTCGGCGAGGTTGAACGGGTCCACGGGCTTGCGGATGTAGGCGTCGGCCCGCGACCACTTGGCCAGGAACTTGTCCGCGTCACGGGCGATCAACAAGATGATGGGCGGCATCGCCGTCCCCATCTGCACCCGGGCCTTCATGTCCCTGGCCAGCGCGAACCCGCCGGTGGGCGCGGTGTCCGCATCGGCGATGACCAGGTCGAAGTCGCCCTCATCCTCCATCTGGCGCAACGCCCGCTGGGGTGTGGCGACCGTCAGCAGGTCGACGTCGGGCTCGCCGACCAGGGCCGTGGTGACCTCCGTGGTGACGCGCGGGTTGGTCGAGACGAGGAGCGTTCGCATACGGGTCATGATGCCACGCGCACCCGCACTGCCCCATGGCGCCCCGGTGGGTTAGGCTGCACGCCGGCGGAGCCACCGTCGTGCAGCCAAGGAGAGAGCCGTGTCCGCATCCGCGCCCCTCATCGGTCCCCGTCCCGTCCTGGCCGACCTCGTGCCCCGCACAGCCGTGCGCACCGTCGCGCTGGTGCTGGGTGCAGCCCTGCTGACCGCCGCAGCCTCGCGCTGGCTGAAGATCCCTCTGCCGTTCTCCCCCGTCCCGATCACCGGAGGCACGTTCGCGGTCCTGCTCACCGGTGCCGCGCTCGGGCCGGCGCGGGGAGCGGCGGGGCAGCTGACCTACGTGGCGCTCGGCGCGGTCGGCTTGCCGTTCTTCTCCACCGGCAGCGGCCTGGAGTTCCTGGCCGGCGCCTCGGGCGGCTACGTGCTGGGGTTCATCCCCGCCGCCGCCCTCGTCGGCGCGTGCGCCCGCCGTGGATGGGACCGGCGGCCCCTTGGCATGGTCGGGACGTTCGCGCTGGGCTCAGCGGTGATCTACGCCTGCGGCGTGCCCTGGCTGGCCGTGGTCGGCGGGTTCGGCCCAGGCGAGGCCGTGCTCCGCGGCCTGGCGCCCTTCCTCCTGGGTGACGCGCTGAAGGCGGTCGCGGCGGCCGCCGCGCTTCCATCGGCGTGGCGCCTGGTCGGGCCCCGCAGCTAGCCCCCCCCGGCGTCGCCGTGGGCGCCGGCACCGTCGCGTCCGGCGGGCCGCTCGGGCGCGTCGACATCGCCACGCTCGACGGCCTGCTGCGGGCTGCCGCCGACCGCTGGCCCGACCGGCTGGCCGTCGACAGCCCGTCGGGGCGCCTGACCTACGCCGAGCTGGATGCAGCCGTGACCGCCGCAGCCGGGGGGCTACGCACGGCCGGGGCACGACCGGGCGATCATGTGGCCTTCGCGCTCGGCCACGACGCGGCGCTGTATGCGGCGCCGTTCGTGTGCAGCCGTGCTCGCCTCGCCGGCCTGCTGCTGTCGACGGCGCTGCCCGCCGCGGCGTGGGCGCGCCAGCTCGCCTCGGTGCGCCCGTCGCTGCTGGTGGCCGACGACGCGCATGTCGGTCGCCTGCAGGCGGCCGCCTCGGGCGCGCCCGTGCAGCCGGCCCGCGTCGCGCTGCCGCTGCAGGCCGACCACGCTCGGCCAGCCGAAGCCGCCCCCGCGCCGGACCCCGACCGGGCGGTGGCGCTCCTGGCCACCTCGGGCACCACCGGGCAGCCCACGGTCGTGCGCCTCACCAGCCGGGGGCTGCTGCACGTGGGGCGGGCCTACCTCGACCTGCTCGACCTGGGCCCGGACGAGCGCAGCCTGGTCGTCATGCCCCTCACCCACATCGGGGCGCTGTCGACCCAGACGTTGACCATGCCGATGGTCGGCGGCTGCAACGTGCTGCCCGCCGACCGGCGTGCGCGGCGGAGCCTGTCCGCCATGGCGGAGCAGCGCATCACGCTGCTCGACGCGGCACCCGCGTGGCTGACGGTGCTCGCCGGGCAGACGCCGATCGCGGTCCCGAGCTGGCGCACCCTGGTGTACGGCGGCGCCCCCATGCCGGCGGCGACCGTGTCGGCCGTGGCGGCGGCGCACCCGGCGGTGGCGATGTTCGACGTGTGGGGCCTGTCGGAGGCCCACGGACCCGTGACGGCCCAGCGCTACGACCGCGACCGGCCCCCGCCGGCCGGGACGGTCGGGGGG
>JBBDQS010000081.1:10397-30901 GCA_040905805.1 Egibacteraceae bacterium
CCCCCGCGGGCGGGGCGGGGGGGCCGCCCGCTCGCGGGCCTGACGGTGCGTGCGGGCGGTCCGGCCGGGCCGCTACCCCCCGAGGTGGTCGGTGAGCTCTGGGTCTCCGGTCCGACCGTGCACGCCGGGACGCTCGACGACCCCGACGCCGTCCCACCCGGGGGATGGCTGCCGACGGGGGATCTGGGCGCCGTCGCCGTGGACGGGACCGTGCGGCTGGTCGACCGCAAGAAGGCCGTGATCGTGCGCGGGGGGGTCAACATCTCCAGCCGCGAGGTGGAGCGGGTGCTCTGCAGCGCGGCAGGGGTCACCGAGGCCGCGGTGGTCGCCGTCACCGACGGACTCGGCGAGGAGGCCGTCGGCGCCGCGGTGGCCGTCGGTGACGGTGCCCGCGTCAGCATCGGCGACCTGCGTCGCCTCGTGACCGAGCAGGTCGGCCGCCACGCCACCCCCCGGCGCATCGCCCGCGTGCGCGCGCTGCCCCGCACCGCCACCGGCAAGGTGGACGTGCAGGCGGTGCGCGCGCTGCTCTAGCGCCCCGGGCCCCGTCAACGTTCGCGGGCGCACCGGCCCGCGACCCGCCGTTCGAGTGCTGCTCGCCCTGGTCCCGACCCGAGCTGCAGGTCGGCATCGAGCAGGCAGCGGACATCCTGGAAACGCGCGGCCGCCTCGACGGCTGGTCGCCCGCACGCGGCCAGGGCGGTCACCAGCGCCTCCCAGAACCCCTCGCGCAGCGGCCCGTGCGCGGCCAGCTGCTCCAGCTCGGCGGCGGCCTGCCCGGTCAGGCCGAGCGCGATGGCCGCCGCGACGCCCCGCTCCTGCACCGCCAGGCGCTGCTCCTCCAGGTCCGCGGCCGCAGCGACGGCGAACGGCCGGTCGCGCACGTCGACCAGCGCCGGCCCCTCCCACAGCCAGAGCGCGGCATCGCCCGCCCGGTGTGCCCGGCTGACCTCGCCCGCGGCCAACAGCTCCGCGACGTCGGCGGCCAGGGCCCGGAAACGCACGACGTCGACGGACTCGGGCGGGACCTGCAGGGCGTAGCCCGACTGCTCGGTGACCAGCACCGCAGGGGGCGAGCGCAACGGGCGGTGGCGGTCCAGGAGGACGGACAGCCCGTCGGCGGTCTCCCGCAGCACGGTGGCCGCACGGTCGGCGGGGACGCCGGGCCACAGGTCGGTGACCAGCCGTTGCGCGCCGACGGGGCGGTTGGCGTCCAGCAGGAGCCGAGCCAGCAGGCAACGCTGCGGGCGCGGACCCAGGTCGCAGGCATGCCCGCCCCGCCGCAGCGTGACCGGGCCCAGGACGCGCAACGCCAGCCCGTCGATGGGGGGCGGCTGGGGGCTCATGGATCAGCCGGACCCGTCTCCTCGGCGACCCGCCGCCCGACGGCGCTGACCGTGGACGCTGGCCGACTCCGCGACACCTGTCGCCGGTCACCGTACCCCACCCAGGCCGGGGCTGGCGGGTCTGGTCAGCTCGTGGCGTCGACGGGCTCCTGCCCTTCGTCGGCCTCGTCCAGGTCCGGCAGCAGGCGCTGGGTGCCGAGGAACGCCACGACGCCCAGCGGTGCGACCTGCGCGATGTTCAAGCCGGTCACGAGCCGGGGCACGACGTCGGGGAAGACGGTGGACAGCTGCGAGGCGCCGAGCACCGACCACAGCAGCAGGCCCTGACCCACGAACAGTGCGCCGGAGCCGACCCCGAGCGCCGTGAAGGCGCCCTCCCGGGCCTGCCAGCCCCGCCACGCCCCGAAGACGCCCAAGCCGATGAACAGCGCGGTCTGGAGCGCAGCGAACAGCTGGCTGAGCAGCGGCAACGGCACGGCGAAGAGGGCATCGACGAGGAAGACGGCGTTGGCGGCGACCACCACCCACAAGACCGCAGCGGCCGGCTTGGCCAATCCGGGCCACCGTCCCTCCGCGGGCTGCGTGCGCAGACCGATCAGGGCGGGCAGCGCCAGCGCGAGTCCGACCAGGAGCCAGGGCCACCACGGGGGCCCCGGCACCCACACGAGCTCGCCGAGGACCTCCAGGTCCCGGCCGTCCACGCTGACCGGCACCGCCCACTCCTGAAGCTGGGTGCGCGCGCCCACGTCGGTGACGCGCGGATGCAACCCCGTGCCCATGAAGTGGATGCGGTGGTCGTGCCAGGCGAACCGCGGCTGGTCGGACACCTGCACCCAGTCGGGCGAGGCGTCGGGGTCCGCCGACTCGGGCACCGGGACCTGGCCGAACCGCTCACGGTTGACGTAGGTCGCCGGGGAGTTGCCGTTCTCCCACACCCCGTCGGGGCCGATGCGCAGGTACGGCTCGTCGGCATAGCCCTCCACGACGATCTCCTCGCCGCTGCGGTTGTCCACCCACAGCACCTCGTCGCCCCCATACACCCGCCATTGCACATCCTCGATGTCCGGCACCTCGGTGACGTGGCTGTCGTAGTTGGTGGCGTCGCTGCCACGCCCGTGGGCCAGGGCAGGCAACGCGGCCGACACCAGCACGGTGAGGGCCAGGGTTGCGACCAGCAGGATCCGGGCAGCGGGGCGCATGGGATCAGGCCGCCGGATCGGCGGGGTCCGTGCCGCCGTCGCCGTCGCCGTCGCCGTTCCGGGGCCGGCGCCCGCGGGCGGCGAGCACCGCCGCGCCGGCGAAGCCGAGCAGGACCAGGGCCGCCACGCCCAGCGCCAGCCCGCCGAGGCTGACGCCGTCTTGCTCCTCCGGCTCGTCCTGCTCGGGTGGGTCGTCCTGCTCGGGTGGGTCGTCCGGCTCGGGTTGGCCGCCCTGCTCGGGTGGGTCGGCGTCCCCTGGTGGGGGGTCCTCCTCTGAATCGTCCTCGTCCCCGCCGCCGGCCGGGCCCTCGTACACGAACTCGAACTCACCCTCGACGGGGTGGCCGTCGTCGGAGGTCACGCGGAACACCACGGTGTAGGTGCCGTCATCGGGCAGGGCGAGCAGCGACTGCTCGACGGACTGCCCGGCCTCGACCGGCAGGCCCTCCTCGACGCGCTCGCCATCCGGTGCGCTGACCTGCACCTGCGGGAAGACCACGTCCTCGCTGAACTCCAGCACGACCGCGTCGGGCGGCTCGGTCACGGTGGCGCCCCGCTCGGGCTGGGTAGCGGTCAGCACGGCGTGCGCTGCGGCCGGCGTCGCCCCGCGCACGGTGCCGGCCAGGACGGCCGCCACCAGCACCACGGTCGCCAACAGTGCTCGGCGGCTGGCGGTCGTGGCTGGCATCGCGGGTCCCCTCGTGTCGCACGGAAGATGTGGCGGGCAGTGTTCGGACCGGGCACATCCGTGGACTGCCCGCTCGACCTGGCCCACCCTACAAAGGCGGCGGTCCAGTAGGGTGCCGGGATGACCACCCTTCACGTCCTGCGTGTCTTCGTCGGGCCCGGCGGCACGGGCGGCAACCCGCTCGGGGTCTTCCTCGATGGCGCCCAGATCCCCGAGGAGCGCCGCCAGAGTGTCGCCAAGGACCTCGGCTTCAGCGAGACGGTCTTCGTCGACGACACCGCGACCGGGCGGGTCCGCATCTTCACACCGGCCGCGGAGCTCGGGTTCGCGGGCCATCCCCTGGTCGGGGCGGGCTGGCTGCTGGCCCAGACCGGCTCCTGGGTCGACTCCCTGCGCCCCCCCGCGGGCCGGGTGGCCACCTGGGAGGACGACGAGCGGCAGTGGATCCGGGGACGCGCCGAGTGGGCCCCGACGCTGGCCTTGCGCCAGCACGACTCCCCCGAGGACGTCGACGCGCTGACCGGCCCCCCCGCCGGGGTGGGGTTGCTCGACGCCTGGGCATGGGAGGACGCGGACGCGGGGCACATCCGGGCACGGGTGTTCGCCCCGGAGCTCGGCATCGACGAGGACGAGGCCACGGGCGCGGCGGCCGTGGTGCTGACCGCGGCCCTCGGCCGCCCCCTCATCATCCGCCAAGGGGTGGGCTCGGAGCTGCGCACCCGGCCCGGGCCCAACGCGACCGTGGAGGTCGGCGGGCGCGTCGAGACGGTCGAGACCCGCCAGTACTCCTAGCACGCTGCCGTCCCGCAGCGGCGCCCCGGCGCGCATACTGCGGGGCATGTCCGTGCCCCCCCGGGTCTACCTCGACCACGCCTCGGCGATGCCCGCCCACCCGGCCGCCCTCGCGGCCGCCGACCACGTCGCTCGTGCCTTCCCCGGTGACCCGGCCCGACAGCACGCCGAGGGCCACGCCGCCCGCGACGTCCTGGAGTCCGCGCGCGCGGCGGTGGGCCGCACCGTGGGCGTCGCCGCCGAGCGTCTCCTGTTCACCGCCGGGGGCACCGAGTCCGTGCACCTGGCGGTGCGCGGTGCGGCTGCAGCCAACCGCACCCGGCCCAGCCGGATCGTGTCCTCGGCCGTCGAGCACTCGGCGGTCCTGGCCGCCGCCGACGCCACCGACCACGAGCACGTCCGCGTCGGGGTTGACGCCCTGGGACGCCTCGATCTGGACGCCCTCGCCGAGGCGCTGCGCCCCGGCGCCGCGCTGGTCAGCCTGCAGCACGCCAACCACGAGACCGGGACGCTCCAGCCGCTGGCGGCGGCCGCGGCGCTGTGCCGGGAGGCGGACGCCCTGCTGCACGTGGACGCCTGTCAGACCGTGGGACGGCTGCCCGTCGACGCCGAGGCGCTGGGTGCCGACTTCCTGTCGCTGTCCGCCGCGAAGTTCGGCGGCGGCCGCGGCGTCGGCGCGCTCGGCTGGTCAGCGCGCGCACGCTTCCGCGCCCAGCTGACCGGCGACGAGCGCGAAGGCCGTCGCCGCCCCGGCCTGGGGCACCTGCCCGGCCTCGCGGCGATGGCCGAGACCCTCCTGCACCTGCGCCCCGACGACCCCGCCGGTCCGGCCGCGGCCGAAGCCGCCCGGTGCGACCGGCTGCGCCGACGGCTGCGCGAGCAGCTGCGCGCCCTCGACGACGTCGAGGTCCACGGCCCCGACGACGGGTCCCTGCCCCACATCGTCGCGATCTCGGCGCTCTACGTGGACGGCCAGGCCCTGGTCGGCGAGCTCGACCGCGCCGGGTTCGCCGTGCACTCCGGCTCGTCGTGCGCCTCCACGTCCGGCCAGCCGAGCCACGTCCTGGTCGCGATGGGCGCCCTCACCCACGGCCATGTCCGCGCCTCGTTGGGTCCGCAGGTGGACAGCGACGCGGCCGACGCCTTCGCGGTCGCCCTGGGGCGTGCGGTCACCGGGCTGCGGGCACGGGTCGGGCGCTAGCTACCCTGGCGGCATGGACCCCCCCACCCTCGTCGACGCGCTGGGCAAGCCCTGCCCGCTGCCGGTCATCGAGCTCGCGAAGGCCGTCGAGCAGGCGTCGGTCGGCGACGAGGTGGTCGTGCTCTCCGACGACGCCGGCGCCAAGGTCGACATCCCCGTGTGGTGCCGGATGAAGGGGCACACGTACCTGGGCCTCGCTGATGCCGAGGTCGGCTGGTCCTTCCGGGTGCGCCGCTCCGCCTGACCCTGACCCCGGACAGGGAACGGGGAGCCCGACGGGCTCCCCGGTCACGGCCGTGCGGTGCGGCTAGGAGAAGCTGTCGCCGCAGGCGCAGGTGCTCTTGGCCTGCGGGTTGTTGATGGCGAACCCGGCACCCTGGAGGCTGTCGACCCAGTCGATCTGGGTGCCCTGCAGGTGGGGGGCGCTCTGCTTGTCGAGCCGCACCGGCACGCCCTTGATGTCGAGGACCACGTCGCCGTCGAGCTGGCGGTCATCGAAGAACAACGCGTACCGCATGCCGGAGCAACCACCGGGCTGGACCGCCACGCGCAGGGCGATCTCGTCCGGCTTGTCCTCGCGGGTCATGAGCTCCTTCACCTTGACCGCAGCAGACTCGGTCAGGATGATCGGCTCGACCGGCTTCTGTGCGAGCGGGATGGAAATGACGGGCGCTTCGCTCATGGGGAACCTCGCTGGTGGGCGTCTGGGCCCAGTGTAGCCCGCGATCGCGCCCGGCTCCACGGTGGGCCCCCGTGCGGTCAGACCGCCGCAGCCAGCTCCCCCGCCCGCTGCTCGACCAGCTCGGCGGCCCGCGCCATGCCGTCGGGCCCGAGGTCGACCGCCTGGTCGTAGGCAGCCGCCGCATCCGGTTGCAGCCGCCCCGCGATGGCCAGGGTGCGCGCGCCGTGCGCCCCGGCACGCTCCGCGACGTAGGCCGGGACCTTGCCCCGGGTGCTCTGCGCGTCCAGGGAGCCCTCGCCGGTGACGACCACGTCCGCGCTCTGCAGCGCGTCCTCCAGCCCGATCAGCTCGGCGACCGCCGCGGCCCCCCCGGTCAGCCGCCCGCCGCAGAAGGCGGCGAGGCCGAACCCGAGCCCGCCCGCGGCCCCGGCGCCGGGCAGGTCACGCCACGGGCCACCGTCGAGGTCGCGTTCCACGATGTCGGCCAGGCGCGCGAGCGCCTGCTCGAGCACCGGCACGTCCTCAGGGACGGCGCCCTTCTGCGGCGCGAACACCGCGGCGGCGCCCTCGGGGCCAAGCAGCGGGTTCGTGACGTCCGCCGCGACCAGGACGGGGACCCCCAGCGGGTCGGCGGGCTCCACGTGGTGCAGGCGACGCAGGTACTCGCCCCCGACCTTGACGCCGTTGCCGTCCCCCCGCAGCAGCCGGTGCCCGAGGGCTGTGGCCATGCCCGCCCCCCCGTCCACGGTGGCGCTCCCCCCCAGTCCCACCACGACGGCGCTGGCCCCGCCGGCGACCGCGGCGGCCAGGAGCTGGCCCACACCGTAGGAGGTGGTCCAGCGCGGGTTGCGCTTGGTGGCGGGCAGGGTGGACAGGCCGCAGGCCTGCGCCGACTCCACCAGGGCCCGCCCGTCGGGCAGCCGCAGCCACGCCGCCGAGGTCGCGGTGCCGCGGGCGTCGGCCACGTCGATCACCACCCGCCGCGCGTCCGGGACGGCGGCGCCGACCACCTCGATGGTGCCCTCCCCCCCGTCGGCCATCGGGCATGCGACGACCTCGTCGCCCGGCCGCACGCGCGACCATCCGCGCGCCATGGCCTGGGCGGCCTCGGCGGCGGTGAGCGTGCCCGCGAACTTGTCGGGAGCGATGGCGACCCGCATGGGTAGAGGAGTCTAGGGGCCCGTCGCGGTGCGCCACGCAGACCACGTGGCCCGGCGACGACCGCCGCGGTATCCTTCTCCCACGAGTAAGTGTGCATTTGACACTAACCTGTTGCGGCGACACCGCGGCGGCCCCGCTCGTTGGCCGCCACTCGAGGGACGCGATGAGCGAGGCAAGCACCCTTCGTGAGGCGACGGAGTCCACGCCCCTGCTGCTGCTGGGCTCGCAGGCCGACCCCGCGAGCGAGCGCGGGACGATCTGCCCCGGCGTCGTGCCCGACGCGAGCGACCCCGCCCTGGTCGACCGCGCCCGCGCCGCACGTGCGGCGCTCGGCGAGCGCGTCGTCGTCCTCGGCCACCACTACCAGCGTGACGAGGTCATCGCCTTCGCCGATCTGCGGGGTGACAGCTACAAGCTCGCCTGCGACGCCGCGGCCAACGGGGCCCCGCACATCGTGTTCTGCGGCGTGCACTTCATGGCCGAGACGGCTGACCTGCTGACCCCGCCCGACACCACGGTGATCCTGCCGGACATGGCGGCGGGGTGCTCGATGGCGGACATGGCCGAGATCAGCCAGGTCGAGGCCGCCTGGGCCGACCTGGCCGAGGCCGGCTGCGACGCGGTGGTCCCCCTGACCTACATGAACTCCTCGGCGGCGATCAAGGCGTTCACCGGCCGTCACGGGGGGGCGGTGTGCACCTCCTCGAACGCCGAGCGCGCCCTGCGGTGGGCCTTCGCACAGGGCGAGCAGGTCCTGTTCACGCCCGACCAGCACCTGGGGCGCAACACCGCGGTCCGCGACCTGGGGCTCGACCTCGCCGACTGCGTGGTCTACGACCCCCACCAGCCCGGCGGCGGTCTGGACCCCGCCGAGCTGCGGGCGGCCCGCATGATCCTCTGGAAGGGCCACTGCAGTGTCCACGGCACGTTCCTGCCCCACCACGTCGCGCTCGTCCGGGCGAAGCTGCCCGGCGTGCAGGTGCTCGTCCACCCCGAGGTGCGCTACGAGGTCGCCGAACAGGCCGACCTCGTCGGGTCCACAGAGTTCATCATCCGGGCGGTGCGTGCGGCGCCCCCGGGCACCGCCTGGGCCATCGGCACCGAGCTCAACCTCGTCGGCCGTCTCGCGCAGGAGCACCCCGAGCAGACCATCACCTTCCTGAACGAGAAGGTGTGCTTCTGCGCCACGATGAACCGCATCGACCTGCCGCACCTGGTCTGGGCGCTGGAGTCGCTGGTCGACGGCACGGTCGTGAACCCCATCCGCGTTGACGACGACACCGCGCACTGGGCCCGGGCCGCCCTCGACCGGATGCTGGCCCTGCCCGCCTCCTGACACGTGAATCGCCGGAGCGCCAGCGGAGGCGATTCACCACTGTGCCGGGTGTGGCGGTCGCGCCGCGACCGCCATGAGATGCTGACCGCGCTCAATCCTTCGGCGAGGCGTCGACGAACGGGGGGCGCACGACCTCGGCCGGCACGCGCTTTCCGCGCACGTCGATCTCGACCGCGTCGCCGGCCGCCACCGATGCGGACAGGTAGCCCATCGCCACGCCGATGCGCAGCGTCGGCGAGAACGTCCCGCTGGTGACCTCGCCGACCGACTCCCCGTCGCGTCCCACCGCGCAGCCGGCCCGCGGGATGCCCCGGCCGGTGGTCCGCAGCCCCCACAGCCGGCGGGCGGGGCCCGCCTCCTTGGCCAGCGCGACGGCCTCCTGCCCGACGAAGCCGGTGCCCTTGACCGCCCAGCCCAGGCGGGCCTCGACCGGGGAGGTCGCCGGCGAGATGTCCTGGCCATGCAACGGATAGCCCATATCCAGGCGCAGCGTGTCACGGCAGCCGAGCCCCGCGGGGGTCGCCCCGGACTCGATCACGCGGTCCCACAGCGCGCCCGTGTCGGCGGCCGGCAGGAACAGCTCGTAGCCCCGCTCGCCGGTGTAGCCCGAGCGGGCGAGCAGCCCCCCCGCCGGGGGCGGCGGGGCTCCGCTCGGCTGGGGGCGGCAGTCCAGGTAGTCCAGACCGTCGACGGCGATGCCCGCTCGGGCGAGCACCGCCGCGGACTGCGGACCCTGGACCGCCACGCACGCCAGCCCGTCCTTCACGTCCGCGACCTCGCAGTCACCGTCACCCGCGGCGGCCGCGAGCGCCGCCTGCACCGCGGCGGCGTTGGCGGCGTTGGGCACGGCGAAGTACCCCCAGTCCAGCCGGTACACCAGCAGGTCGTCGGTGATGCCACCGTCGTCGTCCAGGCACAGGGTGTAGTGCGCACGACCGACCGGCAGGGCCGTCACGTCGTTGCTCAGCGCCCGCCGCAGGCACGCCTGCGCGCCCGGGCCGGTCACGCGCAGCGTGCCGAGGTGGGAGAGGTCGAAGACGCCGCACCCCTCGCGCACGGCTCGGTGCTCCGCCACGACGCTGCCGTAGTCCAGTGGCATGTCCCACCCGCCGAAGCCGGTCATCGTCGCGCCCAGGGCGCGGTGGCGGTCATCCAGGGGCGAGTGGCGCAGTGCAGGCACGTGAACTCCTCTTCGCAATGGTAGGGACGCAGCCTACGGGCGCCCGGGCGCGTCTAGGATGCGCTGATCCGCGAAAGAGGAGTGGGAGCATGGCCGACAGCTACGAGCTCATTGTCCTCGGTGGGGGCACCGGCGGCTATTCGTGCGCATTGCGCGCCGCCGACCTCGGCCTCGACGTCGCGCTGGTGGAGCGGGACAAGGTGGGGGGCACCTGCCTGCACTGGGGCTGCATCCCCACCAAGGCGTTCCTGCAGGCCGCGGAGGTGGCCGAGCATGCCCAGCACGCGCTCGAGTACGGGGTCGTGGCCTCCTACGACGGCATCGAGGTGGCCGCGCTGCTGGAGTACAAGCAGTCGGTCGTCGACGCCAACTGGAAGGGACTGCAGGCCACCCTCAAGGCACGGGGCGTGGACACGTTCGCGGGCACGGGCACACTGGAGGACCCGCACACGGTCGCGGTGAGCACGCCCGAGGGCGACCGGACGCTCACCGCCACCCGGGGCGTGGTGCTGGCGAGCGGATCGGTGCCCCGGGAGATGCCGGTCGAGGGCGCAACCATCGACGGCCAGACGATCATCACCAGCGACCACGCGTTGCACCTGGAGACGATGCCGCAGCGCCCGATCGTGCTTGGCGCCGGGGCCGTCGGGGTCGAGTTCGCGACCGTGTGGAACGCCTTCGGCGCGGAGGTCACCATCGTGGAGATGCTCGACGGTCTCGTCCCCAACGAGGACGTCGACACGCAGAAGGCGCTGGCCCGCGACTTCAAGAAGCGCGGGATCGCCGTCCTCACGTCCACCAAGGTCACACGGGTCGAGAAGGGCAACGGCGGGGTGCGTGTGACCGTGGAGAACGCCGGCGGGACCCAGCAAATGGAAGGTGATGTCCTGATGGTGGCGATCGGCCGGCGCCCGGTGACCGAGGACATGGGCTACGAGGACGCCGGGGTGACCCTCGACCGGGGCTACGTGCCCGTCGACGGCTACTGCCGGACCAGTGCCGACGGCGTGTACGCGATCGGTGACATCCTCCCGCCGCCCGCCCTCGGCTTGGCCCACGCCTCCTTCCAGGAGGGGTTCCTGGTCGCCGAGCACGTCGCGGAGCGACCCGTGCGCCCGATCGACTACGCCGGCGTGCCCCGCGTCACCTACTCCCACCCCGAGGTCGGCAGCGTCGGGCTCACCGAGCAGCAGCTCAAGGAGTCCGGCGTCGACTACGACACGGCCTCGTTCCCGTTCTCCCACAACGGCCGGGCGATGATGATGAAGGCCACCGGGCACGTGAAGGTGCTCGCGGCCAAGGACGGCGGCAAGGTGCTCGGCATCCACATCGTCGGCCCGAAGGCCACCGACCTGATCGCGGAAGGTCAGCTGATCTACAACTGGGAGGCCCTGCCGACAGAGGTCGCCCACTTCATCCACCCCCACCCCACCTTGTCCGAGGCGCTCGGCGAAGCGCACATGAAACTCGCGGGCAACCCCCTGCACGGCTGAGGTGCACGAGGCCCGCACCGCCCCCGGTCCCGAGAGGAGCAACGCCCGTGGCAACCGAAGTGACCCTTCCCCAACTCGGTGAGAGCGTCACCGAGGGCACCATCACCGCCTGGCTCGTCGGGGTCGGCGACGAGGTGCAGGCCGACCAGCCGCTGTTCGAGCTCAGCTCGGACAAGATCGACACCGAGGTCCCGGCGCCGGCGTCCGGCGTCCTGACCGAGATCAAGGTCGAGGTCGACGAGACCGTCGATGTGGGCACGGTCGTGGCGATCATCGGCGACCGCGCCGACGCGCCGACCCCCGCTCAGCCCACCGGCGCTGCACCCGCCACCGGCGCCGCCGGCGGCGGGGGGGGGGGGGGCGGCGCGGGGGGCGACGCCCAGCGCAGCACCGGGACCGACGAGGCGGCAACCGCCTCGGCGCCGCCACGTGAGCAAGCCGACGAATCCCAGCGCGACACAGGCGGGCATTTCGGAGAGGCCGAGCCAGCCGGCTCGACCGCAACGGCCGGCAACGGCGACGCTCCGCTGATGTCCCCGATCGTGCGGCGGATGGTGGCCGAGCACGACCTCGACGTCTCACGCCTGCGCGGGTCCGGGCAGGGCGGCCGCATCACCCGCGAGGACGTCGAGGCGGCCCTCGGCGACCGGGCGCAGACCCCGACCGACCGCGAGCCGCAGGCCGCCACCGGCGGCGAGCCGGAGCGGAGCGCCGAGCCGCGACCGACCCCGCAGCCGGTGCGGCGCACCCCCGCGGGCGACGGCGAGCGCGAGCGCGTCGAGGACCTGTCGCGCATCCGCCAGCGCATCGCCGCCAAGATGATGGAGTCGATGCAGTCCACGGCCCAGCTGACCACGGTCCAGGAGGCCGACGTCACCCGGGTGATGCAGGCGCGGGCCCGCGTGAAGAGCCGGTTCGCGGAGCGCGAGGGCGTGTCGCTGTCACCGTTCGTGTTCCTCGCGCGTGCCGCGGTGCTGGCGATCCGCCGCCACGAGGTCGTCAACGCGCAGGCGGACTGGGACGCCGGCAAGGTCAAGTACCACCAGTACGTGAACCTGGGCATCGCGGTGGACACGCCGAAGGGCCTGCTGGTGCCAAACGTCAAGGGCGCCGACGACCTCACGCTGCCCGCACTGGCCCGGGGCATCAAGGAGGCCGCCGACAAGGCTCGCGGCGAGAAGAAGCTGGAGATGCAGGACATCGAGGGTGGCACGTTCACTGTGACGAACACGGGCAGTCGGGGCGTGCTGCTCGACACCCCGATCCTCAACTACCCGGAGGTGGCGATCCTCGCCACCGGCGCGATCAAGCAGCGACCGGTCGTGGTGCCCGGCGACGCCGGTCCGGGCATCGCGATCCGCGACATGGTGTATCTGTGCCTGACCTACGACCATCGCCTGATCGACGGTGCCGACGCGGCCCGGTTCGTCTCCGAGGTGGCGGAGATCGTCGAGACCCACGACTGGGAAGGCGAGATCGGCTACTGATGCTCGCGGTGGACTGCGGAGCCATCGACTACACCACGGCGCTGGGCTGGCAGCACCAGCTCGTCCGCGAGCGCCAGGCCGACGCGATCGACGACGTCGTCCTGACCTGCGAGCACGAGCCCGTGTACACCGCAGGGCGCCACGCCGACGTCGCCGGGCACGTGCTCGGCACGCGTGACATCCCCGTGGTGCGGGTGGACCGGGGCGGGGACGTCACCTACCACGGCCCCGGCCAGCTCGTGGTGTACCCCATCGTGCGCCTGCGCCAGCCACGGGCGGTGCGGGCCTACGTCGCGGCGCTGGCGCACACGTGCGTGCGCACTGCGGCCGACTTCGGGGTGCACGCCCAGCCGGGCAGGCGCGTCGGCGTGTGGGTCGGCGAGGACAAGCTCGCGGCCATCGGTGTCCGCGTGGACCGCGGGGTCACCAGCCACGGCCTCGCCTTCAACGTCCACCCGCGCCTGGACGACTTCGCCGGCATCGTGCCGTGTGGCATCCCCGACGCGGGCGTGTGCTCCCTCGCCTCCCTGGGCGTCGACACCTCCATGGCCGCCGTCCGCCGCCAGCTGCTCGGCCATCTGGCACGCACCCTGGACCGGCCGCTGCGCCCAGGCCGGTGCGACGAGCTCGGCCTCGTCACCGCACGGCGGCGCACCCGGGAGGCGGGCACCGCGGCACCTCCGGTTCCCTGGCCCTAGCGGGCAGGGTGCCGACGGCCGTAAGATGGGCCCGCGGGTTCGCGGTTCGCGGGGCGGTTCGCGGGACAGACGACCGAAAGGACAGCAGATGTCGATACCTCCCGGTCAGCCGCCACCACCTCCCGGAGACCCGGGCTGGGGGTCACAACCGTCGGCGTCGCAGCCACCCCAACCGCCCCCGCCGGGTGCCCCCGGGTACGGAGGCGCAGGGCAGGGCGGTGCCGAGATCCCGAACTACCTGGTGTGGTCGATCCTGACCACCATCTTCTGTTGCCTGCCGTTCGGGATCGTCTCGATCGTGTTTGCCGCGAAGGTCGACGGCTTGCGGGCAGCCGGCGACATCCAGGGAGCGATGGAGGCCTCGCGCAAGGCCAAGACCTGGGCGATCGTGGCCGCGTCGGCCGGCCTCGTCGTCGTCGTGCTCTACCTCGTCTTCTTCCTGGTCATCGGTGCCTCGGTCTTCACTGAGTTCCAGCAGTTCTGATGAGCCTGGTGCGGGTCTCGCCGTCCACGCGGCTTGCCCGCTGGTTGCCGCCGACCGCTGTGGCCGCTGCTGCGGGGGCGGCATGCCTGACCGTCGCCTTGGTCGATCCCTCGGAGCCTGGCCGGTATCCCACGTGTCCATTCCTGGCGCTGACCGGACGGTGGTGCCCCGGATGCGGGTCCCTCCGCGGCATGCACCACCTGCTGCGCGGTGACGTCGTTGCCGCGTTGACCTTCAACGCGTTGCTGGTCGCCGCGATCCCGCTGGTGACCTGGGGATGGTTCGCCTGGGTCGTGCCCCGACTGCGTGGCCCGGCCTCCTTCCCGCTCGCCCTGCCGATGCTGGTGGTGGTCCTGACGTTCTGGCTCGCCCGCAACCTGCCGTGGTTCACCGCACTGGCACCCGCCTCCCCAGCCGGCCCGGCACCCGGCTGAGTCCCTGCCCGGCAACAACGAGCTCTCCCCCGGGACCGACCGTGTGAGACTGACCCCACTGGCCTCGCCCGGAAGCAGATCGTCACGTCGCAAGGGTGGCAAGGCGGGCGCGGCATGGCCACTGCCGGGATCGTGCTCGGGTGGGTCGGCGTGGGATTCCTGCTGCTCGCCATGGTCATCGGGTTCATCGGGGTCATGGCTGGTGGGTGAGTCCCGGGCAACCTCGGGCCCCCGCTGTTTGTGGCCCTCGGTGGCGACTAGAATCAGCACGCCACCGACCCGAAGGCCTTGGCGTGACCACCATCATCCCGCCGGACGCGACCCGTCTCACGGTCGTCGGCGCCCCCCAGATCGCCGAACGCAAGCCACGCTGGCTGAAGCAGCAGGTGCCGCTGGCCGGACCGAACTACCGCGACATCAAGTCCCGCATGCGCGGGCAGGGCCTGCACACCGTATGCGAGGAGGCCTCGTGCCCCAACATCCACCAGTGCTGGGAGGACCGGGAGGCGACGTTCCTGATCGGCGGGGACACCTGCACGCGCCGGTGCGGCTTCTGCGACATCGCCACCGGCAGGCCCGCCGGCTACGACACCGACGAGCCCCGGCGCCTCGGCGGGACGGTCGCCGCCATGGGGCTGCACTTCGCGGTCGTCACGGGGGTGTCCCGCGACGACCTGCCCGACCGGGGCGCCTGGCTGTACGCCGAGACGTGCCGCCAGATACGCGCCCAGGTACCGGGCTGCGGCGTCGAGCTGCTGACCGACGACTTCCACGGCCGCGGCGAGCACCTACGCACCGTGACCGACGCGGCGCCCGACGTGTTCGCCCACAACCTCGAGACGGTGCGCCGCCTGATCCGCCACGTGCGCCCGGCCTTTCGCTACGACCGCAGCCTGGCGGTCCTGGAGCGTGCCCGCGACTGGTTGCCGTCGGACTGCGCCACCAAGTCCAACCTCATCCTCGGCTTCGGCGAGACCGAGGACGAGGTCGTGGAGGCGATGCGCGACCTGCGCGGCGTGGGGGTGGACATCCTCACCATCGGCCAGTACCTGCAGCCCAACCACCACCACATCGCCCTGCAGCGCTACGTCGATCCCGCCGAGTTCGAGCGCTACACGACGGTCGGGCGCGAGCTGGGCTTCCGCCACGTCGCCTCGGGCCCGCTCGTGCGCTCGTCCTACCGGGCCGGCCGCCAGGCCGCCGACGCGGGCGTGTGGCAGCGTCCCGCCATTGCCTGATCGCACAGGCACGCCGGGCGTCGCGCGGCCCGCCACTCGGTAGGCTGCAGGGCGCCCCTCAACCCGAGAAGTCGTGATCCCATGAGTCACCTGTTGTTGCGCATCCCGGCCCTGCTCGCCCAGGCTGCCGACAATGGCCCCACCCCGTACGTGAACAACTGCATCATCGCCAGACCCCTGGCGGACGAGGCCGAGCAGGCCACCGCGGTGACGCAGTCCTATCCGATCCGCAACGCCGTCTACGACCTCACCAACCACTGCGGCCTGGCCGAGTTCGGCGGCCAGCTCCTGCCCACCGCGCTGCGGATGGTGGTCATCCTCCTCGTCGCCTTCGCCGCCAGCCGGCTGCTGCGCCGGGCCATCAAGGGCTTCATGCGCCGAATCAAGGAGGAGGGGCTCACCCGGCTGGAGGCCGTGCGCGGCAAGGGTCCGCTGGGTGCCACCGGCCCGCTCGACCTCGCCCGCGCCAACATGCGCACCGAGACCATCGGCGGGGTGCTGCGCAGCCTGGCCACCTTCACGATCTGGGCGATCGCGATCGTGATGGTGCTCGGCGAGATCGGCATCAACCTCGGCCCGCTGATCGCCGGTGCGGGCATCGTCGGTGTCGCCCTCGGGTTCGGCGCGCAGAGCCTGGTCAAGGACTTCCTGTCGGGCATCTTCATGCTGCTGGAGGACCAGTACGGCATCGGCGACATCGTCGACGTCGGGGAAGCGCAGGGCACCATCGAGGCCATCACCCTGCGCACCACACGCCTGCGCGATGTCGAGGGCACCGTCTGGCACATGCCCAACGGCCAGATCAACCGGGTCGGCAACATGAGCCAGCAATGGGCGCGCGCGCTGCTCGACGTGGGGGTGGCCTACGACACCGACGTGGCGCAGGCCAAACAGGTGATGAAGCGCGTGGCCGACGAGATGTGGCAGGACGAGGACTGGGGCGACCTGATCCTCGACGAGCCCGACGTCTGGGGCCTGCAGGACTTCGCCGCCGACCAGCTGACCATCCGCATCGTCATGAAGGCGGTGCCGGGCAAGCAGTGGGCGGTCAGCCGGGAGTATCGTGCCCGGCTGAAGACCGCGTTCGATGAAGAAGGCATCGAGATCCCGTTCCCCCAGCGCACCATCTGGATGCGCCACGAGGGGGACTACTCGGGCAACGACACCGACGAGCCGAGCGAGCCGGCGCCGGCACCCCAACCACCCCTGCGGTAACCGTCCGGAAACAGTGGGGTAATCGGTGTGTGACCCCCAGCGCCTAGATTGTGCACCGGACTGCGCGACACCCACCGTGACCATCGAAGGAGTCGAAGTTGGCCAGCTCAGCAGAGGACGTGCTCTCCCGCATCACTGACGAGGGGGTGGAGTTCGTCGACTTCCGGTTCTGTGACCTGCCTGGGCTGATGCAGCACTTCACCGTCCCGGCCCACGTGATGGAGGCGGAGGTCTTCACCGACGGCCTCGGGTTCGATGGGTCGTCGGTCCGGGGGTTCCAGGAGATCCAGGAATCGGACATGGTCCTCCTGCCCGACCCGGACACCGCCGTGCTCGACCCGTTCCGCCAGCACAAGACCATGGTGGTCAACTGCTACGTCAAGGACCCGGTGACGGGCGAGTCCTACAGCCGTGACCCCCGCCACGTCGCCCGCAAGGCCGAGCAGTACCTGGCGGGCACGGGCATTGCCGACACCGCCTACTTCGGGCCCGAGGCCGAGTTCTTCATCTTCGACGACATCCGCTTCGACACCCGTCCCCACGAGTCCTACTACCACATCGACGCGGTCGAGGGCGCCTGGAACACCGGCAAGGACGAGGGCCCGAACCTGGGCTACAAGGTCCGCCACAAGCAGGGCTACTTCCCCGTGCCCCCGATGGACCACCACACCGACCTGCGCAGCGAGATGACCGTCGAGCTCGAGAACGCCGGCATCGAGGTGGAGCTGCAGCACCACGAGGTCGGCAGCGCCGGCCAGGCCGAGATCGACATCAAGTTCGACAGCCTGCTGCGCATGGCCGACAAGGTCATGATGTTCAAGTACATCGTGAAGAACGTGGCGCACCGCCACCTGAAGACCGTCACGTTCATGCCCAAGCCCATCTTCGAGGACAACGGGTCGGGCATGCACACCCACATGTCGCTGTGGAACGGCGGCGAGCCGCTGTTCTTCGACGAGCAGGGCTACGCCCAGCTGTCCGACACCGCCCGCCACTACATCGGCGGTCTGCTCCACCACGCCCCGGCCGTGCTGGCGTTCTCCAACCCCACGGTGAACAGCTACCGCCGGCTCGTGCCCGGCTACGAGGCCCCGGTCAACCTCGTCTACAGCCAGCGCAACCGGTCGGCCGCGTGCCGCATCCCGCTGATCAGCCAGTCACCGAAGTCCAAGCGCGTCGAGTTCCGGGTGCCCGACCCCTCCTGCAACCCCTACCTGGCCTTCAGCGCCATGCTGATGGCCGGCCTCGACGGGGTCCGCAACAAGATCGAGCCGCCCGACCCCGTCGACAAGGACATCTACGAGCTGCCCCGCGAGGCCCTGCTCGACCTGCCGAGCGTGCCGGCCAGCCTCGAGGAGGCCCTGGCGGCCCTGGAGACCGACCACGAGTTCCTGCTCGAGGGCGGGGTGTTCACCGAGGACCTCATCGAGACCTGGATCGAGTACAAGATGGACGCCGAGGTCTCCCAGGTCCGTCTACGCCCGCACCCCTACGAGTTCCATCTGTACTACGACATCTGAGGCCGTAGCCCGCTGACCTGCGGAAACGCGGTTCAGCGGGCGTCTTGGCTCACACCTGGCTCACGGGAGAACGCCGCGTCGATCGCCTGGCGAGCCCGATCCGCGGACGCCGGCATCAGGTGCGTGTACGTCCGCAGCGTGAATCCCGGGTCGGCGTGGCCGAGATAGTCGGCGAGAGCCCGGATGTTCACGCCCTCCTCGAGCAGGACGCTGGCGTAGTGGTGCCGCAGCGCGTGCATCCCGTTCGCTCGCGTCGGCTCCACCCCGGCCGCCACCAGCGCCGGCTTCCACACGTTCACGTTGTAGTGCCGACGTGTCAGCGGGCCGCGCTCGCGCGTGGTGAAGACCAGCCGCAGCGTGGTCGGCTCGCCGCCCGGCTCCCGCCACGGCAGTGCGACCTCGTGCGCCGGCCATCCGCGTAGCCGCTCGGCGACCGCCACGGCCACCACGTCGGCGAGCGGGACCTCCCGGGTACCGCCGCCCTTGGGCGGTGCGAACACGACCTGGTTGCCGACGAGCTTGACCTGGTGACGCACGAGGACCTGGCGGCCGAGGAAGTCCACGTCGTCGACCGCCAGGCCGAACACCTCGCCCTGGCGCAGCCCGACGCCGGCCGCGACCATCGGCATGGCCCGGAACCGCTCAGGATGTTCGGCGACGACCGCCTCCACCCGGTCCCCCGGCCACGGCACCACGCGCTTGCGCTCGACCGGCGGTGCTTTCACCGACCGCGCCTGGCTGACACGGGCTGCTTGGTATCAATCCGTCCTCGACCGCGGCACCGAGAATCGACGACAGGTTCGCCAGCAGCACCCGCACGAAGGAGGGCGCGAGCCGCTGTTGGCGGCCGCGAAGCCAGGCCTGCACGGCGCTCGGGCGGATGGCCCGCAGCTCCAGGTCCCCGAAGGTCGGCAACAGGTGCACCTTGAGCCGGGACGCCACCGCCTCTCGCGTCGAGGCATCGGATGTCTGCGCGGCTAGCCATGCCTCGGCGAACGCGCCGAAGGTGGCCCTTCCGGCTTCCGGGTCGACATAGGTGCCCCGGAGCTTGTCGGCCTCGACGGTGGTCAGGAACCGCTGCGCGTCGACCTTGCGGGCAAAGCTGCGGGTGCGCTGGCGGCCTGAGGGGTCGCGGTAGACCGCTTCCCATGGGCTGGGTCGGTCGGGGCGCTTGCGGATAGATGCCATTGGACCCGCTTCTCGTCACTCGTCGACCGTCGGGTGACGCAACGGTACGCCGGGGGTCCTTCACGCGCGCAGCCGGTCCACAGCGCTGGGGTTCGCCCGTGTGGGCCGAGGCGACATGTTGGCGGCTTGGCGCAGCGGCGCCGATCCCTACGCGGAGGCCTCGAGCTGCTCGTCCTCCCAGGCGCGGACATCGGCGGGGCGAAACCGCAGATGGCGACCAACGCGGAAGCCGCGGGGGCCCTTCCGCAGATAGCGCCACTGGTGGATCGTCTTGACCGGGACCCCGAGGTACTCCGCGAGCTGTGCGGCGCTCCAAAGCTGCTCAGGGGTTGAGGTGCGGTGAGTGTCCATTGGGCCCTCCGAGGGTGGGGACGGCACTGCGGGCGGCAATGACCGGGGTGTGGCGCGAAGGGTTCCGCGGGACGGACGACGTGTGCCGTCATGGTTCCTCCTTCTTCTCAGCTCCCACGCGCGCGACATCGGGATGTCATCGCCGAAGGGAATTGCCCACGTGGTCGTGTAGATGTGACACCCCGCCTGTCCCTCGATCCTCACGTCTGGCCGGTCAGCGTCATAACGCTCACGCGAAGAGGCCTGTCGATGACTCACCCCGCGACTAGTGTCGGGCGCAGCATGACGGCCCCGGGTGACCCCCAGAGGACGAATGGCCGGGCGCCTGTCGGTCACGGCTCAGCGGGTCCCTCGGGACATGAACCACGCGCGACACTCGGTCACGGAGCGTAGTGGAAGCGGTCCGACGCAGTGCAACCCTACGGCGGTTGGATCGATGCGGTCCTACTGGCGGTTGCACCGCACTGATCAGTCGACCCATGCGGCGTCATACCTCCTGCCCTCGGGCGCCGGGCCATGGACCGCGTTCCGGTGCCCGCGGATCCCGGAACGTTGCCGAACCGGGGCGAAGCCGGGGATGATCCCACGGCCCTTATCGAGGGTCGACTCCGCTTGGTTATTGGTTTTCACCCTCGAGTGATAGATGCCTTCGTCCAGGCGACGAGACAGATGACAACCATCAGCATGTGCTGAACAGCAGGGTGCGCGCGGTGATCGAGGCGGTCGAATCCCTGAAACACTGATAATGGAGAAAAGACAGGCTGTCGCAAAATGCGGTTTGGGGCGTGTCGCGGCCCGTTTTTCGTGACGT
>JBBDQS010000082.1 GCA_040905805.1 Egibacteraceae bacterium
CCATAGTTTGACCATTGCAGGCCCACCCGCCCCCGGGCCGCGTCCGCCGATTCGGTCCGTCTGCGCTCACTAGCCTGAGCACGCGGCGTTACGAACCGGACGAGAACGTCCGCTATACCGGCGATTCGGACAACAACGGGCTGAGGCTTCTCCTGCGCCGCTGCGCCTGCTCGGCTTGGCGGGTCGAGGCCTAGGCGCACCCACCTGTGCAGAAGGCCCGAGGTCCGGGTTCGGCCTGGTTCGCCATTCCACAGGTCGGGCCGCATGCCCCGGACGATGTCACACGCTGCGACTACGGTGCAGCGATGAACGACAAGCAGGCCAAGCTGCCGATCGACGGGGCCCGCCTGGACATCGTGCGCGCGGTCGTCGCGTTGGTCGCCGGTCAACGGAACGTGGTCGCGGCCGACGAAGCGGACGTCGACTTGGCCATGACGATCGTGGACGTGTTCGCCCATCACCCGGACGGGGGTGCATTGACGGTCGAGCAGGTCGCGCAGGGGTGCGGCACGTCGACAGCGGACGCAACGTTCCGGTCCCGGTTCGACCTGCTCGTGCACGAGGGCGTGTTGCGGCGCCGGCACGGGAAGGCACATCAACAGCGGTACACGTTGAACCCGGCCGCCTACTCGGGCCGGCTGGTGTTCGACCGGTTGCGGTCCGATCAGGGGGTGTCGGAGCTCATCCGGCTGCTGGATGCGACGTTACGGCTGCTAGAGAGGCAGCGGGCAACGGTAGTGGAAGTCGGGGGGGCGTTGCGGTCGATGCGCACGATGTTGCGTGGTCGCGGTGCCGCGCGCGGCCGGCGAGATCGACTCGCGGGACTGGACAGCAGCCGTGCCGACCCCCAGCGACAAGCTGAAGGCGGCGGTGCGGCTGCCGGACACGACGATCACCCGGTCGTTGCGGCGGCTGCGGGAGATGGGGGTGCTGCCGCACGGCCGCCGGTCGTCGATCCAACCGGGCCCGCAGTTCCTCCGGTTGACCGAGACGGCGTCACGGCGGCTGTGGGCCGAGCTCGTCGCGGTCGCCGACCCTGACGGGCTGCTCGCCGACCAGTTGCGTGGCGATCCGACGATCCTCGATGAGGAGATGCGATGACGACCGGGCTGCTGCTGCCCCCGCCACCTTCGACCGGTCCGACGATCGACGGGCTCGTCGAATCAGACGCCCCGGCCGAGCAACGTCGATACGGGGTCGTTGACGGTCGCACCCTGATCGGGGTGCAGACCATCGACATCGGTCGGCTTCAGTCGCACTTCATCCCGATCATCCCGGTCGGTTCATCGCCGTTGCCGGACAGGGGCCGGACGACTCGAACCAGTCTGGCAAGACGACGTTCGAGGCGGTCGTCGCGTACGCCAACGGCGACCCGGAGTGGAACCATCGCGGGCAGGGGCCTGCTGAGGCGGCCGGGCTGCTGTTCTCCCCGGTGAAGGACGGCAGCGGCGACGACGGAGACGTCGCCTACGCCCAGACCGGCTACGTCGTGTGCGTGTACGCCCGGCTGGACGGTGACGACCCGGACCCAATTACGGTGTGGACGCAGATCAACGCGACGACACCACACACCCGAATCCGCTACACCCGTGGGGTCTTCATCGCGGAAGGGAACACGGCCGCGGAACGGCTCGCAGCCGCGGAGACGACATGGCGGGCGTTGCCGGCCGCGTCGCAGTTCGGGCCGACGAAGATCGTCGACCGGCTGTTCGGCGGACACGTCACGTGCATGGCATACGTCGCGAATCGTGGGAACCTGCCGTCGAAGCCGAGCCTGTTGTCGGGGGTCCGGTCCTTGACCCCCAAGCAGATCGGTGAGTCGCTCGTGACGCTGGCCGGGTTGCGGGCGCTGTTCGACAAGGAGGAGCAGGGCCGCCGCGAATACGACGAGGAACGCCACGCCCTCGCCGACGCCCGCGGCATCGACGCGAAGGCGACCGACCGGGAGAACACGGCGGTCGCGCAGATCGACGCGCGCGACACAGCCCGCAGCCTCGTCACCGAAGCGGCGACCCAGATGCGACTGCACTACGCGCGCGGCTACCTTGACGCACTCGACCGAGACGCCGCCCTCGCGGCCGAAGACGCCGACCTCGGCGAGACGGTCGACGAGCTCAGCCGGAAGAAGGCCCAGGTGGTCGCCGACCGGGCGAAGGTCGCTGACCGGTCCACCCTCGACAGCCAGCTCAAGGAGGTGCAAAGCCGCTACGAGACCGCCGACGACGAGCACCGTGACGCCGACCGGACGGTCCAACAGCTCGCCGCACACACCAGGAGTGCCGTTCGGGGACGACTACCAGACCCTGCTCGAACGGCATGTCGACGGGCCGGCCGGGGCACTCGCCCGCGGGGTGCTCGCGCGCGGGTACCGAGTCGAGCAGGAAGCAACGATCCGGGCCGCGTTGAACATCGGGGTCCGCGCGTCACCACCAGGGTGACGGCGCGCAGAAGCCACCGCCCTCAGGAACCGGCGCATCGACCTCTTGGTTTTCGATGGAATCGTCGGTGCGGGCACTCCCATCACGTCCCCTGGCGCTCTGCGCGTGTAGATGGGCATATCCGAAGCGCGCGCTGCTCGCGCAGATGACGACGCCTGCCCCGGCCCACTCCGACACCCAGTGCCGGAGGTGCGATCACAGCAGTTCGGTGAGCTCCTCGGGAGTCATGTCTGCCTGGCGCAAGATCGACCGCAGCGTCCCAGTGGGAAGGTCGCGGTTGCCGTGCACGGGTACCACGATCAGCGGACCGCCCTCCCGCCGACGAAGGTAGTGATGACTTCCGCGGACATGGGTCTGGTCGTATCCCGCCCGACGGAGTGCGCGGAGAAGGTCCCGCCCGCTGACCCGAGGAAGTCGAGTCAGGGGGTCGCCACCTCGATCTCGACAACGTCAAGGTGGTGCTCTTCGTCAGGCACAGGAAGGTTGTCCTTCTGAGCCGCCTCGAGGTAGCCCAGCACCGCCTCGCGGGTCTGCGCCAACGCCTCCTCCCGGGTGTCCCCATAGGTGGACAGATGCCCGAGCGCAGGAACGTAGGTTACCCAGACCTCGTCACTGGGGTCCCACTCGATCTCGACCTGGAAGCGTCTCGATGCCATACGGGCATGGTAACCGCGCCAGCCCTGACAGTCGGGGTCAGATAGCTCCGGCTCAAGGAGCGCGATCGCCTCTGTCAAGGGCCATCTCAACCTGCCCATAGGCGCCAGTAGAACTGCCCACTGGTGGCCATGGTTCCTGCCCGCTGGTGGCCATCGGAACTGCCCACGGGTGAGCCCCCGGGTGGGTGAGTCCGCCGGCGCTGGGGACGTGGGGGCGGGGCGTGATGGTGACACACGGTAGGGATCGTGGGATCGGCAGGGACGCCTGCAGCGGGGGTGGGCACGGGCTGGGGTTGGTGGGACATGGCAGCGGTTCCTTGCGGTGGGGTGCGGCGTCTCTGCCGAGCCGGTTGTCACGGCGGCGGCGTCTGGGGGGTCCGCGGCAGCGGGGCCCCGGCGGACGGCGCGGTGGACGCGGCTGGTGGTGGGTGGCAAGGGGTGGGGGGGGGCAAGGGTGAGCGCGGCATGGGCATCGGGGGCGCGCAGGCGTGTGAGGTCGGCGGCGGTGATCAGCGCGAGGACCAGGGCGTGCAGCTGGGCGGTCACGGGGTCGCCGGGGTGGTGGGGTCGGCGGGTAGGGGGTCAGCTTGTTCTTGGTCCGGCAGAGGTAGCCGCAAGCCGCAATCATCGGCCTGAGAGCCGGGCCGGCCCAGCGCGGCGTCCACCAACCGGGTTCGAGCAGCGGCCGTGAAGCTGCCGGCCCTGCAACGCGAGGTCCGATGCGCCGAATTGAGGCGTCATCCGCTACCGAAAGGTTCGCAGCAAGAGCGTCTTGGCTTCCCTGCGCTCATGAGCAGCTCCGAAGTCCCCGGTGGTGTCGTGCACGAGCTTCCTGACGACCTGCGCGAGACACTGATCGCCAGCACTTCGGCACTCGATGCGTGGAAGGCCATCACGCCCCTGGCCCGCAACGAGTTCATCTGCTGGATAGAGGTTGCCAAGCGGGCCCCGACGCGGGAGCGCCGCATCCGCCGGACCCGGGAGGAGTTGGAGGAGGGCCAGCGCCGGCCCTGCTGCTGGCCAGGCTGTAAGCACAGGGAGCGAACCGGCCAGTAGCCACCGGTCCGGACGGGTTCCCCGGCGGGGGCAACCGTTGATGGTCAGCTTCTACCTGACGTGCGCTTCCGCGGAAAACGCCGTGAACGCGGACAGACACGCCCCAAGGTGTGTCAAGGGGCAGGACGACGCACTCGGACAGACCCCGGTTCAATGACCACGTTGCAGCCAGCGAACTGCTCGACGTCGTGCTGAACCAGGAACGTTCCCAACAGCATCAAGATCACGCTCTGCCGGAGCTCGCGAGCTGCACCACCAGGATTCCTGGATGGGTCCCCGGCGGGTACAACCGGACATCACCGAACCCTCGATCGGAGGTCACGATCATTCGGCCCTCCGTCGCAGCTGCCTCGGCCACGACGAGATCGGTCTCGCCCACAAGCCGCTCGTCAGCGACCGTGTGGACGTCGTGCCCATGTTCGACGAAAGACCGACGACGGCGCGAGGCATATTCTCGTCGGCCTTGAGCCTCACGTCTGGGACAACGGAAGGATCTGCTCGCCTGCCAGCTCGGCACCATAGGCGGCCGCCGCTCGGATGCCCTCGGTGGCCAGTGTGGGGTACTCATCGAGGATCTCCCGCTCAGTCATCCCCTCAGCAAGACATCCCAGGACCAGACTCACCGGGATGCGCGTGCCACGGATCCGCGCCTGCCCGTGCAGCACCTCCGGGTCGGCACTGATCAACTCGCGCTCCTCCGACCTCATGCCCAGGAGTCTACGCCCCCACCATGTCGCCGAGGATCCTGTCGACGTGGACGGGGACGATTGAGGTTGCGCCTGGACCACCGATATCACCGGATTCCAGAACGCGGCTACTGGGGCACATCTCCTGACCGACGCGTCCTCGACTGCGGGCCCTTGGCCTGGTTGAGCGACAGTCCGACGCCAGTCGACCGTGGCGGGCGGCAGTGGCAAGCAGGCAGCGCTATCAGAGGTTTCGCCTGCGACCGCCAGGCGCCCGGGGTTCATTCGCGGAACTTCACCGACCCTTTGCCTCGCCTTTCGTCGGGGCAGGCAATCCTAGGTGGTGCTGCCGACCTGCAGCGCATCATCACGCGACAGAGGAGCACGATTAATGAGAAAGCAACTCGTCACCGCCGCCATCGGCCTCACGGCCGCCGGAGCTCTCGGCGCGACTTCCACCGCCGGCGCGGCACCGCCCGCGCCCGCCGACCATCCCCAAGCCGTGGAGTTCGTCGTCACCA
>JBBDQS010000083.1:0-3991 GCA_040905805.1 Egibacteraceae bacterium
CAACGTCGTGATGGCCGCGGCCGACACCTTCCGGGCCGCCGCCGCCGAGCAGCTGCAGCTCTGGGGTGAGCGCTCCGGCTCGCGGGTCGTCGCGCACCAGCAGGGCGCCGACCCCGCCGCGGTGGCGTTCGACGGCTACAAGGCCGCCAGCGCGGCCGGCGCGGACCTGCTGATGGTCGACACCGCCGGGCGGCTGCAGAACAAGACCGCGCTCATGGCGGAGCTCAGCAAGGTCAAGCGGGTCTTGGAGAAGGACTCCGGCCCGTGCGACGAGGTGCTGCTCGTCCTGGACGCGACCACCGGCCAGAACGGGCTGTCCCAGGCCCGGGCGTTCATGGAGGCCGTGGACGTGAGCGGGGTGGTGCTGACCAAGCTCGACGGCACGGCCAAGGGTGGGATCGTGATCGCCATCCAGCGCCAGCTCGGGTTGCCGGTGAAGCTGGTGGGCCTCGGCGAGGACATCGACGACCTCGCCGACTTCGAGCCCGAGGCGTTCGTGGACGCGCTGTTCGCCCAGGTCGCCCAGGAGGTGGACATCGACGCCGACCTCGACGGCGCTGCCGGCGACGGGCGCGCAGGCGGCGAGGCGTAGGGCCGCCATGGGGGGCGTCGCGGCACTGGAGCTCGACCGGGTCCGCGAGGCGCTGCGCCGGTTCGGGGTCGGCGAACCGCCCGGCAGCAGGGCCGCCGCCCACCGCGCCCTGCGCGACATCCTGCGCGGGTACGGCACCGTGCGGAGCGCATTGGACCGGGCGCCCGAGGGCGCGCGCGCCGCGTTCGTGCGCCTGGCCCAGGACGGCGCCACCAGCGTGGAGGATCTCCTGGGCCGCGGGTGGTGGGGACACGGCACGCTGCCGCCACCGCTCGACTGGTTGCAGCACCGGGCACTGGCGCACGTCGAGGACAGCGGCCTGGTGGCGGTGGTCGACGAGGCACGCGAGGGGTTCAGCGAGCTGACGCTTGACCTGGAGCCCTCACCCGACGAGGCCAGCCGGCCGTTGCGGGTCGAGCCGGCCGGGTGCGTGGTGGTGGCAGCGCAGCCAGGACTGCTCGACCGTGCGCTGACGGTCGCGGCGGCGGACCTGCGGGCGCTGACCGCGACCGTCGCGGTCTCGTCGCGCTCGTCCGCGCAGGTCAACGCGGCGCTGCGATCCGCGGGCGTGCGCCTGGCCGAAGACGAGGCGGTCGCGGGGACGGTCGGCGAGCCGGCGCTGCCCGGCACCGCGGAGGACGCGCTCGGTCCGCGGTTGATCCGGACGCTGCTGGAGCGGGCGGTAGGCGAGGGCCGGCAGGTCCACCTTGAGTACTACGCGTCCTCCCGTGGGGGCGCTGCGACCGAACGCACCGTCGACCCGTGGTCCTTCGGCGAGGACCTCCTGCGCGGCTACTGCCACCTGCGCGCGGGGGAGCGCACCTTCGCGGTCGACCGGATCGGCCACGCCCGGCTCCTGCCCTCGCCGGTGGAGGTCCCCCCACCCCCGGCCGGCTAGGATCCCCAGGTGGAGCTGTTCGCCGGTGTCGACGTCGCGACGGCGGAGGTGCGCACGGTCGCGGCCGATGCGCAGGGGCGGCTGCACGCCCGGGCGCGGGCGCCGTTGGCGGCTCCGGTGTCGTCCCGCCCCGGCTGGTGGGAGCAGGATGCGCGCTCGTGGTGGCCGGCGACGGCCGCGGCCCTGACCGCGCTGACCGACCGGCTCGGCTCGCGTCGGTCCTCCCTGGTCGCCATCGCGGTCAGCGCGACATCGGGAACGGTGGTCGCGCTGGACCGCCATCGGGAGCCGCTCGCGCCCGCGCTCACCTACGCCGACCAACGGGCCGTGCCCGAGGCGAGGGCCGCGCAGGACGCGGGTGCCGCCCGCTGGGCGCGGTTGGGGCTGCGCGTCCAACCGTCGTTCGGGCTGCCCAAGTGGGCGTGGTTGCTGCACCAGCCGGGGGTCGGCGGGCGGGCTGCCCACCTGGCACACGCCTCTGACGCCGTGGTGGCCCGCCTCGTCGGGCAGCAGGTCCCCACCGACTGGAGCCATGCCCTGAAGAGCGGCTACGACCCGCTGCGGGGGGAGTGGGCGACCGAGGCGCTGGACGCCCTGGGCATCCCCGGGCACCTCCTGCCCGAGGTCGGCTCGCCCACCGCGACGGCGGGAGCGATCAGCCGCGAGGCGGCGGGGGCGACCGGGCTGCCGGCGGGGTGTGCGGTGCGCCTGGCCATGACCGACGCCTGCGCCGCGCAGCTCGCCGCAGGTGCCAGCGTGCCCGGGCGGTTCGTGTCCGTGCTGGGCTCCACGCTGGTGCTCAAGGGCGCCAGCCGCGAGCTGGTCGCCGACCCCGACGGGGCGGTCTACAGCCACCGCCATCCTGCGGGTTGGTGGCTGCCGGGCGGAGCGTCCAGCACCGGGGCGAACGCGTTGACGCACGGGTTCACCGGGCGTGACCTGGGCGAGCTCGACCGGATGGCTGCCCGGCACGGACCGGCGCGTGGGATCATCTATCCCCTGGTGGGCCGGGGGGAGCGCTTCCCCTTCGCGGTGCCCGAGGCCGAGGGTTTCGCGGTCGGCGACCTGCCCGACGAGATGGCGCGGTACCGGGCGACGTTGGAGGGGGTCGCGTTCGTGGAGCGCCTGGGCTACGAGCGCCTCGCGGCGTTGGGGGCGCCCGAGCCGGCGTCGATCGCGGTCACCGGAGGCGGCAGCACCAGCGCGGTGTGGAACCGGATCCGGGCAGCGGTGCTGGGCGTGCCGTTGGTGGCCACGCCCGATGCCACCACGGCGCTGGGCGCGTGCATCCTCGCAGCGGCCGGCACGGTGGGCCCGGACCTCACGGCCGCCATGACCGCGATGGCCGCTCGGGGTGAGCCGGTCGATGCGAGCAGCGAGGACGCCGACGCGCTCGAGGCCAGCTACCAGTGGTTCACCCGGACGTTGGCCGACCGGGGATGGGTCACGCCGGGCGGGCCCGGCGGGCGCTGAGGAGTCCCAGATGTGGGCGTCGGTGAGGTCGATGACCACCTTGGGGGCGGGGTCGGCGTAGTCGAAGGCATGCACGAGCTCGTCGGTGGAAGCGAAGAACAGCTCGTCGGTGACCTGGACGAGGTGGGCGACACGGCGGGCGAAGAAGATCGCGGCCAGCAGGACGCCCGCAGCGACGCCGTAGGCGAGGTTGTGGGTGACGACCACGGTGGCGATGGTGACCACCATGACCGCGGTCTCGGTGCGCGGGGTGGACCGCAGGGTCTTGAGCCGCAGGCTGTTCCAGTCGAAGGTGGCGGCCGCGACCACGATCATCACCGCGACCAGCGCCGCCATGGGGATGAGGGCCACGAGATCGCCAGCGGCCAGGATCAGCACGAGCAGGAACACCCCAGCGGCGAACGACGACACGCGGGTGCGGGCACCGGACTTCACGTTGATCATGGACTGGCCGAGCATGGCGCACCCGGCCATGCCGCCGACAAGGCCGGTGGCGACGTTGGCGAGCCCCTGGCCGCGGGCCTCACGGCCCTTGTCCGAGCGGGTGTCGGTGATGTCGTCGAGGATCTGGGCGGTCAGCAGCGACTCGAGCAGGCCGATGAGTGCCAGCGTGAACGCCACGGGCGCGATAACCGCGAGGGTCTGCAGGGGGAAGGGCACGGCGGGGAGCCCGAACCAGGGCAGGGCCGTGGGCAGCTCACCCATGCCGCCCACGGTGGGCGCCAGGGCGTTGACGAACCCGACCATGACCGTGCGACCATCGGGTCGACGCCGGCGATGATCGAGAAGGCGATGGCCTCGGGGATCAGCGCCACGGCGACCAGCAGGCCGGCGAGCAGCTCGGGCGCACCCTACCGCACTTCGCGCACTGTTCCCGCCTGTCAGGCCTTGCAGTGGATGACGAGGTGACGGGAACGACGCGCACCCCGTAGGGTCACTGCATCAGGGATGATGAGGACCGAGCGCACTGAGACGTGAATCGCCGGAGCTTGCGGAGGCGATGCTCCGCTGTGCAGGGTGTGGCGGTC